>JBBSCW010000018.1:0-21264 GCA_038249855.1 Bacteroidales bacterium | reverse complement strand
TGGGTGTTTCTGAATTTTGCTTGTAAAGTGCCACATTAACAAAGTCGAGCGGGCTTGCAGTAGTAGCATCTACCACTTTTCCACGGATTGTGTAAAGTGCAAATGCTTGAAAAACAAATAAACTAAAAACGATAATACTAACTATTTTTTTCATACAAAATTTTAATAACCAAAACTAATTAACACATGACTGTTAAGACAAAGAAAATGCCGAAATGTTTATTGTATTAATGATATTTACCAAAAAAAGAGGCAATTTGTATTAAACGCCTCTTTTGTTAATGCTATTCGTAAAATTCTAAAAGTTTGGTAATAAATACTTACCACGCGATTCAAGAATCTTATCTACTTGATTTACTTCTAAGAAAGTAGTTCCAAAACCTTCGCCAAAACTACCACTCAAATAACACACAGCATCTTCGCGTTCAATCCAACCTTTACTTAATAAATCTTGTAAAGCTTCGATGAAATATTGCTGTGTATTCCCAATTTGTTCTTTATAAATGGGATAAACACCATACGAAAGTGCCAATTCACGAGTTGAACGCTCATGGTAGCAAATAGCAAGTACAGGGTTTTCGCCGCGATAAGCTGCTAAAAACCGGGCAGTACGCCCACTGTAAGTATCTGTAATAATGGCTCTTGTGTTGAGATTGGTGCGCGTGGCAACTGCTGCGTTACACAAGAAGGAAGTTAAATCGTTGGTACTTATTTCGATAGGAATATCGTTCTCAGACATTTTTGTTTTTTCAGCCTCTTTGGCAATAGTGGCCATGGTACGAACTGATTCAACTGGGTATTTACCATAAGCCGTTTCGCCGCTCAACATCAATGCATCGGTACGGTAATAAATAGCATTGGCCACATCAGTTACTTCTGCACGGGTCGGACGAGGATTTTTAATCATTGTATGCAACATTTGAGTTGCTACAATCACTGGTTTTCTGGCTTTCACACATTTGCGTATCAATCTACGTTGAATACCCGGAATCTTTTCCTGAGCCACTTCTATCCCTAAATCGCCACGGGCAATCATTACTCCGTATGTGTATTCAAGTATTTCGTCGATATTGTCAACGCCTTCCTGATTTTCAATTTTTGAAATAATTTTTATCGGGCTATTGTGCTCGTCTAGTATTTTTTGAATATCAAGTAAATCATGTTTGTTGCGTACAAAAGAGTGTGCAATAAAATCAATATTGTTTTCTATTGCAAAAAGAATATTTTGCCTATCTCGTTCAGTTAGCGAAGGTAGGTTGATACGTACGCCTGGTATATTTACACTTTTACGGCTTCCTAATACGCCATCATTCAAAGCTTTACAAAGCAAATAATCTTCGGTTTTTGATTCAACTTTTAAATCTATCTCCCCATCGTCGAATAAGATATCATCGCCCACATGTAAGTCGCGGACAAAAAACGGGTAGTTTACCGCTATACATTGGCCAGTAGATGTCAACTCAGGATTTCCAACTACTTTGAGTATATCGCCACTTTTAATTTCTATAGCATCGTTTTCGGCTATCGTAGTTCTTACTTCGGGCCCTTTGGTGTCCATAAGTATAGCAATATGATTACTTACTGCACGCACGTTATTGATGATTTTCAAGAATCCCTCTTTCTGTAAATGAGCTGAATTCATTCTCACAACATTCATTCCTTCGATATACATTTCGCGAAGAAAATCTACATCACATCTTTTATCGCTGATGGTAGCTACTATTTTGGTTGACTTTGACATATAATTTTAATTAATATCTTTACTAACAATGGAAAAATTAAATTGTTTGCGATGGAACAAAATAACAACTTAACTGTTATGAAATTAAGTTTAGAGAAACGATTCGAGGGCCAAACGATATGAATTCAGTCCAAAACCAACAATACATCCTACACAAGCTTCACTTAAATAAGAGTGATGACGGAAAGTTTCGCGTTTGAAAACATTGGAAATGTGCACTTCAACTACTGGTGTGGTGATTGAGCGAATAGCATCGGCAATGGCAACTGAAGTATGCGTATAAGCTCCGGCATTGAGTATAATTCCATCAAAGCTAAAACCTATTTCTTGTATTTTATCAACCAATATCCCTTCGGTGTTCGACTGAAAATAATGCAGTTCAATCTCTGGATATTTTGCTTTTAATGTTTCAAAATACGCATCAAAAGTAGTGTTTCCATAAACTGTGGGTTCACGTTTCCCTAATAAATTTAGGTTAGGGCCGTTGATAATTTGTATCCGTTTCATAATGTGATATTTTTGTCCAAAACAAAGTGCAAAAGTAGCAAAAAAATATCATGTACGAAAAGATAGTCATTTTGAAGAGTTTGAAATTTGAAAGAGTTTGAAATTTGAAAGAATTTGGGATTTGAATGAATTTGAAGAGTTCTAGTATTAAGCCTATTTTTTTTGCCTTCGCCTTCGCCTTCGCCTTTGCCTATCAAATTATTAACTATTAAAAACAATACGAATATGTCTTTCCAATTTTCAAATATTATTCCGATGGTTTCCCACAGGGTTTTACTATTTATCGCTACTGCTGTATGGGCTATGGCTGGTATTATGTTGATGATGAGGGGTTGGAGTGGTATTACAGGAACAGGAATTGAATTTATTGTCAAAATAATTGGGGCTTATATTGCGGGTTTAGCTTTTTACTTGGTCATGTTTAAGAGAATTAGCAACAAAAACGTGAGTCGAATTTTCTACAATCCAAAACCAAAACTGCCTTTTTATTCTTTTTTCAACGCCAAAGGTTATATTATGATGACCGTAATGATAAGTTTGGGTGTAACTGTCCGCAAAACCGAGTTAGTTCCATTTGAGTATTTGGCTTTATTTTATATCACCATGGGGACTCCACTATTTTTGTCGGCTTTTAAATACTTGTATTATGCGGTGGTTTATTATAAGTCAGTAGTGGGTAGTGAGTAGGAAAATTTACTATTTAAAAATTTACTATTTAGAGAGTTGATTTCATCTAAAATCAAGCCACTTAATTCTGAGAACTCAATGAAACAAATTATTCAGCCTGAAATCCACGATAGCCATAGGGAGTAAATCCTGTCTAAAACAATTTTTTTCTTAGAAGTGTGGAGCGAGTAGTGGAATAATGCTTAAGCGGCTTCTATTTATTCTGTAATTTGGCCCCTGAGAGCAATGTTGTAAACTGGTTTAAAATTATTACATGCTTTTTGATTTGCCTGACCATTTTTCAATATCTAATCGGATAATTTCAGTTCTATGAAAGGATTTTTCCGCATATTTTTCTCCAACTTCTATGTCATTAGGAGAGTATTTTTTAACGATCAACATCAAAGCTTCCATACGTTCACTATCAGGTAGATCCCGAAATGCCTTACATTGGAGGATTATACTTTCATATTCGGTAGTAAATTTTTCGGATATTATATTCGTGCTACCAACTACACAAAATGAAACAGAGTTGTTCTTGTCCAAACATCTTAATTTTCTTCCTAAGATAGCACTGTGGATATAAATTGAATCTTTGCCATCCCATACAAAGCTCAAAGGAATACCGTATGCAACAGAATCATCACAACACATTGACATTACGCCATACTCACCTGTCGTTAAAAGTTCGAGTGCTTTTGATTCTGATAGCAATCGATCCTGTCTTCTTACTTCTGCGTTTGAACATATCATGCTTAGTCTTTATTAAAATACATGCTTTCTAAGATTGAAATACCTGTTGTAGTTTTAAAATAATTTTTTCGTATACTTTCCATTGAATGATTGGGAATTTCATCCTCAAAGATATTCACTAAAAAATCAGCTTCTACCAAAATTTGAAAATCTGTTCCGTTAATTTTGTGATATGAATGATGATTTCCTATCAAAAAACTAATTCTATCGAGTATGTTTTTATCAATATCTAAGTCAGTAAGAAGGTGTAAGGCAACAGCAGGTCCTTCAATTTCTTGATAATGTCCATTACTCGAATTGTACTTTCTTTCAGCTTCTTTAATGCCTATATCGTGAAGAATAGCAGCAATATCAACAATTAATAATTCGTTATCGGTTAGTCCTTCGCAACCGGCAATACAACTAGCAAATCCATATACTTTTAATGCGTGATTTATTCTTCGTATATCCGTTCCGAAGTATTCAATCATTTTTTGAATCACTCTATTTGTCATTTTAATTCGTTCTTTCTAATATGTGTATCTGTTTAGATACCGTAAAATTTTTTTTAAAACTTTAAACTCAGAGATTAAATACTAAACTACTTTGCTAAAATCCAACCTTTTACAACCAATTTTTTGCGTGGAACACCAGAGGGAGTTTTCAAAGATTGATCGTAATAGGGTAGTGCAGTACTAAAATTTCCTTTGATCTTTGTGCTGTCCGAAAGTGTGAAATCGCAGCTAATCTTCTGTATATTAACCTGATTACTTACCTTGAATGAGCCATCTGAAATAAAACGTTGAACGGTAAATAGTTTATTTTTTTCAATATAAAGTACAAACGAACCTATATTATACTTCAGTTCATCCACAGCGAATTCTTCACCTTTGTAGAAAGTAAAAGGATTTCCGCTATTGGCAATTTTATATTCGCCAGCAACTAAAATTGTATCGGTAGGTGCAATAAATATATCTTCCAGAAAAAGATATTGACCTAAGCCTTCCAATTCCCCTTGCTTGTTCAGTTGCAATGAGTCTGAAAACAAGGAAAGCGAAACTACGTTACTTGGTATTTTAAAATCTGAATAATACGCACCGTAAAATTCAGCATAACCCCATGTGTAAGATGGACTCGTGTTGTATTTATATTTTATTTTAGGGTCGTCAGTTTTACACGAGTACGAAACCAAAATCGACAATAAAAAGAATATGATATTTTTTTTGTTCATAAACATTTGTTCTGCTTTGGTTTATAAAACCAGTAAAAGCTAATTTTATTATGTTTTGGGTTTGGATTTTAAAATGAAATTTACACATTCAAATCTATAATTGCTTTACATCCAAAATCTTTTCAATAATTTCCTCGTCGCTACCGCTTAATATAACTCGAGCTTGTGAGTAAAAAGGCTCGCGGGTCAGGAGTCCTTCGGTAATAAATTGCCTTAACTCTTCACCTTTCCGGTCAGCTAATAAGGGGCGTTTGCCAGCACGGGAAGTTTCGAGTCTGACTGCTAATTGCTCTGGGGTCAACCGTAAATAAATGGTCAATCCGTGTGCATTCATATAATCCATATTGTGGAAATAGCATGGACTACCGCCACCAGTCGAGATAATTGCCCTTTCAAACTCTCCTACTAAACGTAAACAGTCGCGTTCTATTTCACGGAACTTATTTTCGCCCTTTTCTGCAAATATCTGAGAGATGGTTTTATGATATTTAGCTTCGATATAGGCATCTAAATCTACAAAGTCGTAAGCCAACTGTGTGGCCAACAATTTGCCCATAGAGGTTTTACCCGAACCCATATACCCAATTAAAAAAATCCGTTGCATAATTAAGAAACTGTTTGTAAATGCTTTTTGCATTGCAAAGTTAGTCAAAAAGAATATATATCTAAGTTCCCAAAGCTGAAATGTAGGAATAAAAATCAGAAAACACCGAATGCGTCATTGCATCCGATGTTTTCTATATAATTGAATTCCAGTTAATTCTAAATTATAACCAGATTATAAACTATCGCCAAAATCTTCTTTGAATTTCGCCATCAATTTTTGTGGCCAATCGCTCGTAGGTTCCAATCCGCCCATGAAGAAACGAAGTACAGGCGGTTCGTATACAAACTTTAATCCGCCAATTAATTCACGGTTTTGATACAACCAATTCAAACGATCTTCCACATATTTTATTTGCGAAAGCGTGAAAACACGACGTGGAACCGCTAAACGCAATAATTCCATATCAGCATAAGTTTCGTTGCCATATTCATCACGTTGGTTGGATATTGAACCACGTTCCATGCCACGAACTCCCGAAATCAAGAATAAAGCTGCTGCCAATGCACCGGCTGGATATTCAGTTTGAGGAATATGGGCACAAACTTGCATGGCGTCGACATGCGCTCCCAAAACGCCAGCAGGTTTAATTACCGGAATTCCTTTTTCGTCCAAGGCATCTACTAAATACTTAATAAACTGTGGACTTTGACAAATCATACTTTCATCTTGCGTTTCGTACAAACCTACAGCCATGGCTTCAATTTCGCGAATAGAGATACCGCCATAAGTAAGGAAACCTTCATATAAAGGAACAAGAGCCTCTAATTCTTTGAAAATTTCTAATCTGTCGGTACACATTCCACCACCACGAGATGAAGTGATTTTGCGAGCAGAAAAATAACACAAGTCGGCCAAGGCGGTCATGGTTTTCATAATGATTTCCATGTTTGAATCCTTGAATTCTTCTTCGCGTAAAAGTACCAAATAAGCGTTTTCGCCCAATAAACTACAGTCGAGAACCAAACGGATACCATATTTATCGGCAACAGCACGTACATCGCGTAAGTTTTGTATCGAGAATGGCTGACCACCAATCAAGTTCGTAGACGCTTCCATACGAATAAATGGAATATTGGCAGCACCATGACTTTTGATGGTTTCTTCCAACTTTTCGATATTCATATTACCCTTGAAAGGATGACTTGAGTTGATTACATAAGCTTCATCATAAAGCAATTCGGCAATTTTTCCACCATTCTGCGTAATGTGAGCCATAGCAGTGGTAAAGTGGTAATTCATTGGTACCAAACTGCCTTTCTTTACGTAAGCTATGGAAATAATGCTTTCGGCAGCACGACCTTGATGCACTGGCAATAGATATTCTTTGCCAAGAACATCTATAACGGCTTTTTGTAAACGCTCAAAACTTTGTGAACCTGCATAAGCATCATCAGCCTGCATCATTGCTGCCAACTGATTGTCGCTCATAGCATTAGTTCCGGAGTCGGTAAGCATGTCGAGAAATACATCTCTCGTACTGAGTCTGAAAGTGTTAAAACCGCCTTCGTATAAAGCCTCTAAACGGCGTTCGATAGGCACTAAATGTAATTTTTGCACAATGCGTACTTTGTGCAATTCCAAGGGTACATTTTCCCCGCTGAAGAATTTGATTTTTTGCATAGAAATCTTAAAAATAAATGATATAATAATTTTAATTAATTTTCTAAACTAACAAAACAGTGCAAATACTGTGTTTTTCATCAAAAATGCGAAAAGATTACAATCCAAAGTATATAAGCCGCAAAGATAATGAATTTATTAAAAAATCAAACAAATAATTTACATATTGAATAATTTTGCTCATAAAAAAAGCTACGCAAATTCGAGTAGCTTTTTAATAAATTAAGAATTTATGAGTTTACATTTCCCATTGTTCACAAGAATCAATTAAATCATCGAATGTTTTAATTTTAGAAGTAGCTTGAACCTCGGTAATTTGATTAATTAGTGCTTCATCGTATGATTCGGTTTCAAATGCACGAATCACTCCAATAGCAACAGGGAATTCAGGTCCTTCCATCATGGCCAACCTCATTTGCAAAGTTATATCCTCACATTTGGCATCGTGAACAAGAAGGTCGGCTTCGGTAATGTTATTTTCTCCAATAGTAACAACTTTCAAATTGAAACCATCCAATACAAGTCCTTTATCAGCATTGACCCCAAAAATCATTGGTTTTCCATGTTCAAGAATTATAAGTCTATCGTAACGCGATGACTTTTCAGACAACCAACTGTGAGCCCCATCGTTGAAAATAATACAATTAACTAAGGTTTCTATCACTGATGTACCTTTGTGTTTTGCGGCTTCAAGCATGGTGCTGAACGATGATTTTAAATCTACATCTAGTGTACGCCCGAAAAAAGTACCACGTGCGCCAAAAGTCAATTCAGCCGGACGGAATGGTCGTTCAATAGTTCCGAATGGAGATGATTTTGTTACATAACCCTTTTTGGTTGTTGGTGAATACTGACCTTTTGTTAAACCATAAATCTGGTTGTTAAAAAGCAACACATTGATGTCAATATTTCTACGAACACTGTGAATAAAATGATTACCACCGATGGCCAAACAATCGCCATCGCCTGTAATTTGCCAAACCGATAGCTTAGGATTTGCAATTTTTACGCCTGTAGCTATCGCAGCACCTCGTCCGTGAATGGTATGAAATCCATATCCTGAGATATAATAGGGTAAACGGGAAGAACAACCTATACCCGAAATAACTGTGGTATCGGTTGGACGAACACCCATTTCGGCCATTACTTTTTGCAAAGTATTCAGTACGGCATAGTCGCCGCATCCGGGACACCAACGTACATATTGGTCGCTTTTAAAATCCTTGGCTGTATATTGTTGTTTAACTGAAGTATCCATTGTGATTATGTTTTCTGGTTGTGTATATTTTCAAAAAAAACTGACATTACGATATCGATTTTTTTATCTTGGTTCTTGACTCTCGATTCTTAAAGTCTAATTATTATAATAAACTTTCAATATGTTCAACAAGTTCAGCTACTGTAAAAGGCTGACCTTGTACCTTATTATATTGCAAGTAAACTCCCGGTACTTTTGATCGTAAATAAGTCGCAAACTGTCCGCTATTTAACTCACAAACAAGCACTTTCTTGTACTTCTTGATGATTTCCTCTGTGTTTTTTGGCAGCGGATTTATATAATTGAAATTAACCACTGCGACTTTTCCTCCATTTTTATTAACGGTATTTACGGCAGTCATCAAATGTCCTTTTGTTGTACCCCACCCAATTACAAGTAAATCGCCTTCGCTATCCCCTTCGACAGTTAACTCTGGAATACAGTTTTTTATGTAATCAATTTTTTCCTGACGCGTATCTACCATTTTTTGATGATTTTCAGGGTCAGTTGAAATTGAACCAGTGTAATAATCTTTTTCTAAACCACCATTTCTATGTTCCAAACCTTCTTGTCCAGGGAAGCTCCAATATCTTACTTTCGATTCATCATTTCTGGTCGTAACTGTTAAGTTTTCCATGTCGGGTTTTGCAAAATTTGGTTGAATTGAAGGTAATTCAGCTAATTTAGGCAATTTCCAAAGTGAAGTCCCATTCCCAATAAATGCATCAGTGAGCATAATTACCGGAGTCATGTGTTCGAGTGCAATTTTCGACGACATAAAAGCAAAATGGAAACAATCGGCGGGTGTGCTTGCGGCAATGACTACGGCTGGACTTTCACCGTTTCTTCCGTAAAGAGCCTGTAGTAAGTCAGTTTGCTCTGTTTTTGTAGGTAATCCGGTGGAAGGGCCTCCACGCATAACATCTATCACAACAATTGGCAATTCTGCCATTACAGCTAATCCAATGGCTTCCGATTTCAGTGCTAAACCTGGACCTGATGTAGCAGTAGCCGCCAAACTACCCGCAAAAGAAGCTCCAAGTGCTGTTGTGATACCTGCAATTTCGTCTTCGGCTTGTACTACTTTAACCCCTAAGTCTTTTCGCAATGCTAATTCCTGCATAATATCAGTAGCTGGAGTAATAGGATAACCTCCTAGGAAAAGCTCCAAATTGGCTTTTTTCGATGCTGCTATCAATCCCCAAGCGGTTGCTTTATTGCCACTGATACTTGTATATTTCCCTTTTGGTAATTCAAAAGATTTCTCGATGGTATAAGTGGAAACGCTCAAGTGCAAGTTATGACCATAGTTAAAACCATCGGTCAATACTTTTATATTCGCTTGTAGAACACTCGGTTTACGGCCAAACTTGTTTTGTAGGAAATGAATAGCTTGGTCAATAGGTCGGTTGAATAACCAACAAATCAATCCCAAAGCAAACATATTTTTGCTCCTAAGTTTCGTCTTCATGTCCATGTCGTAACCTTCGAGACTCAACTGTGTGAGTGATGAAAGTGGTGCAGGAATAAGTTGAATACTGTCCGGAATGCTCAATTCTTCAAAAGGATTTTCTGTAGCAAAGCCAGCTTTTGTAAAATCTGGTTTTTTAAACGAATCTTCATCAAAAATAAGTACTCCAGTTTTCTTAATGCTTTTTCCATTAACTTTAAGAGCAGCTGGATTCATGGCTACCAACACATCGGCTTCGTCGCCAGGCGTGTATATTTTTGATGCACCTAAATGTACCTGAAAACCCGAAACGCCACTAACAGTTCCAAGTGGGGCACGAATTTCGGAAGGAAAATCGGGAAATGTTGAGATTTCATTCCCCAAAATGGCTGACAAATTGGAAAATAATGTCCCAGTAAGCTGCATGCCATCACCAGAATCGCCAGAAAACCGCACTACAACGTTTTCCAATTCAGTAGTTTTAGTATTGTTCATTATGATTAGATTGAGATTTATTTTTTATTTCTGATAAGCAAAATTTTATTACAAATCGAGTTTGACACAATACAACAATTTAGAAGTCTGCATTGTTCGGAGTACGTGGAAAAGGAATTACATCGCGAATATTGGTCATTCCAGTTACAAACAAAAGTAATCGTTCGAAGCCTAATCCAAAACCTGAGTGTGGGGCTGTACCAAACCTACGAGTATCCAAATACCACCAAATATCCTTGGTAGGCACTCCCATTTCGTCAGCACGTTGTTGCAATTTATCTAAATCTTCTTCACGCTGCGAACCACCTATTATTTCACCAATTTTTGGGAATAATACATCCATTGCACGCACGGTTTTTCCATCATCGTTCTGTTTCATATAGAACGATTTAATCTCTTTTGGATAATCAGTGAGAATTACTGGCTTTTTGAAATGCTGTTCTACCAAATAACGTTCGTGTTCCGACTGTAAATCTGTACCCCAACCAATTGGGAATTCAAATTTATGTCCATTTTTAACCGCTTCTTCAAGAATAGCAACTCCATCGGTGTAAGTCAACCGCTTAAAATCATTATCGACAACAAATTGCAAACGTTCGTATAATTCTTTGTCGTACATATTGCAAAGGAAATCGAGATCGTCTTTACAATTATCCAATGCCCAACGAATACAGTATTGAATAAAATCCTGTGCCAATTGCATATTTTCCTCTATCTCGTTAAAAGCAACCTCAGGTTCTATCATCCAGAATTCCGACAAATGGCGAGGTGTATTTGAGTTCTCAGCACGAAAAGTAGGTCCAAAAGTGTAAATTGCACCCATCGACATAGCCGCTAATTCGCCTTCTAATTGTCCTGAAACTGTCAAACTAGTTTGTTTTCCAAAAAAATCATTGGAATAATCAATACTTCCATTTTCATCTTTTTTCAAGTCGTACATGTTCTGGGTTGTTACCTGAAACATTTGCCCTGCACCTTCGCAGTCGGACGCTGTGATAATGGGTGTATGAAAATAAAAGAAACCTCGTTCGTGAAAAAAGTTATGTACGGCCATGGCCATGTGATGACGGATGCGGAAAATAGCACCGAAAGTATTGGTACGTGGACGAAGATGGGCAATTTCGCGCAAAAATTCCAAGGTATGTCCTTTTTTCTGTAGTGGATAAGTTTCAGGATCGGCAGTTCCATAAATCTGAATTTCAGTTGCCTGAATTTCCACGTTCTGTCCCTTGCCTTGTGATTCAACCAAAACACCTATAACGCTGATACAAGCTCCTGTAGTGATGGGTTTTAAGTATTCATCGCCAAACTTTTCATTATCAACTACAACCTGAATATTATTTATAGTAGAACCATCATTCAATGCAATGAAACTAACACTCTTATTTCCACGACGGGTACGAACCCAACCCTTGATATTAATTTCTGTACCATAATCGGTAAGTTTGAGGGCATCAACTATTTTTACTCTTGACATATTATCTTAATTATCTTATTTTTTTGATTTACAAGGCTACAAAATTACAAATTTCTGCCGATATTCCTTGTCTTTTTGATACTAAAAAGCACCTGTTTTCTCTCGAACAAGTGCTTTTATATAAATTCAGACCTTTTTTCTTGACAATTTATTTTTTATTGATTTGTTCAATATTGCCAATCATGCTCATGGCACATCTAAATCCTACATCATTGGCCGATTTGTCTTGTTGCATATACCTGCGGGTGGAAGGATTCAACCAATAAACTCTGTCTTTCCAAGATCCACCTTTGTAAATGCGTGTTTTATTTGAAACTACTGGCCTTAAAACATCGGTAATATCAAAAGTGTCAACCACGTTTACAGTAGTGTTCAATGAAAAATTGATTTTCGATTGTGCATCACCATCCTTATAATCGCGAACATCTAAAATACTGTCGTTCAGAATTCGTCCCATTGGGTCTATAGCATAAATGTTTCTGCCAAAAGCATCTTTACCCGTTGGTTTAGGACTTAAATATACATTACCACGGAAAGAGTTATATTCGGCTACATCATCGAAACTGGATTGGCGATAAACATCTAACACCCATTCGTTTACATTGCCTGCCATATTATAAAGTCCAAAATCGTTTGGAAAATAGTTGCTAACTGGTGCGGTAATAGTTGCATTGTCGTTGAGGCTTCCTGATGTTCCCATCAAATCGCCACGACCCCTTACAAAGTTAGCTTGCATTCTTCCGCGATCGGCTTTGGATGGATTTCGCATTTGTGAACCTGACCAAGGATAAATTTTACCTTCGGTAACAAAACCGTCTTTGTCGGCACGAATAGCATAAGCTGCAAATTCCCATTCAGCTTCGGTAGGAAGCCGGAAATCAGAAAAAAGCAAACCGTCCGACATATCAACTTTCCTGATATTTCCGGCTAAATCTTTTTTGATATTTTTTCCTGATTTAGGTTGATATTGGTTTTGTAAAAGATATTTTTGGGTGTTGAATACAAAATTTGTTCTGATAGAGTCATAACTCAAATTGGCAACCTTTGAAAAATCAGGAGCTTCAATAATTCCTGCAGTAATCAAAGCCATTTCGTTTACCCTATCAGTTCGCCATGCACAATAATCCATAGCTTGTTCCCATGTAATACCTACTACGGGATATTGATCAAACGCCGGATGACTGAAATAATTTTGCAGATAGGGTTCATTGTAAGCCAGTTCTTCCCGCCAGGTTTGTACATTCGGTTCAGCTTTCAGTACTAAATCAGGAGATACTTTCCCAAAAACTACGGTCATCCAATTGGTATATTCACGCCAATCCACATTACGAATCTCATATTGATCCATAAAAAACGAACTCACTGTAATGCGTCTTTTGCGATTTTCGCTTTGTGCAGTTACAAATTCGCCTTTTTCACCTATGGTATACGAACCGCCCTCGATGGAAACCATACCGTTGGGAATCATAGTTTTAAAGCCTGATTTTACTGTAAATCCTGTTCCCGATATATCGTTATATTTCCAACCAGTGGCTCTCGAAATTTTGGTATCGTTCTTTTTACCAAACGCAACCACCACAGCTATTCCAACTATAAGTAAGGCAACTTTTGTTATCGATTTTATTGACATAATAGACTTTGAAATATAATTTGTAAAAGAAAAAAATTCAATACAGAACTGCAAAAATAGTATTTTTTCGTTACATCTGAAATTGAAAAAGGAATTTTTATTGCTAAACAACGAAAAGCTTTATGATAATAACTGATTTTAGTGCAAAAACGTATATTTTAATCAAAAAAACTGCTTTATAACTTTATAATGATTTGATTTTCTTTGTGTTGATTTTGTTTATTCAGGCGTGATTTACATTTTAGCTGGTTGTTTTTCTGCGTGTTTATGCTGAATTCTTTTTCATAGGTCGGTGTGTATCACAATTTTTCTTACTTTTGCATACTGTTTTTTTCAAATCGAGCCTTATTTTCAAGAGTTAAGCCCAGATGCAAATTAAATTAAACAAAAAAATATACGATTTGTCCACCCCCATGTTAATGGGGATAGTCAATGTAACTCCTGATTCTTTTTACTCGGTAAGTAGGTTTACGAGCGATAAATCAATATTGTCAGCAGTGGAAAAGATGCTAAAAGAGGGTGCTGACATCATTGATATTGGTGGCTACTCAACGCGTCCAGAGGCAGAAAACATTACGGCCAACGATGAAATGAGCAGATTGGGAAGTGCATTGGAAATTATTTTGAAGAAATTCCCTGAAACTCTTATTTCTGTTGATACTTTTCGTTCCAATGTTGCCCGATTTGCAGTTAATAATTTCAATGTTGCACTTATCAACGATATTGGAGGTGGAACGCTCGATGATTTAATGTTTGAAAGTATAGCCGATTTGGATGTGGCTTACGTACTTATGCACACCAAAGGTACGCCACAAAATATGCAAAGCCATACTAATTACGAAGATGTGGTTTCCGAAGTGTTATTTTTTCTTCAAAAACGAATTGCCCAACTCCATCTGTTTGGAGTAAATGATATTATCGCCGATCCAGGTTTTGGTTTTGCTAAAACAATGGAACAGAGCTATGAATTATTGAGTAAACTGTCGTATTTCAAAGCTTTAAATGTTCCGATAATGGCAGGATTATCACGTAAATCAATGATTTATAAATTGTTGGACATTGAACCAAAAGATGCGCTGAACGGAACAACTGCTGCTAATATGTTGGCATTAATTGGTGGTGCTTCACTTTTGCGGGTTCACGATGTAAAAGAGGCTCGGGAAGCGATAAAGATTTTTAAACAGTATCAATAGGAATTTACAATTTGAAAATTGACCATTTACAATTTAAGAACAACAACACCGAACACAAAACACTGAACACAAAACACAAAACGCTAAATAAACAAAATGATTTTCCAAATTGGGACAAAGGATATTATCGATATAATTCTGGTAGCAATATTGCTTTACCAGATGTTTAAATTATTGAAACGAAGCGGTGCCACCAATATCTTTTTTGGTATCATGGCTTTTCTCTCATTTTGGTTCTTGGCTTCCTATGTTTTCAGACTTGAACTGATAGGGAGTATTTTCGACCGTGTTGTTAGTGTTGGAGCATTTGCCTTAATTGTTTTGTTTCAGAATGAAATACGTAGGTTTTTCTCTAAATTAGGATCGCGAAGGAGATGGGGTTCATTTAGTTTTCTAAAAAAACTCTTTGGTAATGGCGGAGACGATAAAGCAGTAGTAAGTATTTACCTAATTCAGATAGTATTGGCTTGTCGCAACATGGCCAAGACAAAAACTGGTGCATTAATCGTACTGTGCCGCAATTCAGATTTAGATTTTTATTCACATTCGGGTGAACATATTAACGCTAACATTAGCTCCCGACTCATTGAAAATATTTTTTTCAAAAACACACCCCTTCACGATGGTGCCATGATAATTTCGGATAATAAAATCAAAGCTGCATCCTGTATTTTACCCGTTTCAAATAATCAAACCATTCCCAAAGATTTGGGTCTGCGACATCGGTCAGCATTGGGAATATCAGAACATTCCGATGCCATTGCCATCATAGTTTCCGAAGAAACCGGATATATATCGTGGGCAGTAAATGGTCAGCTTACTCTGAATGTAAAAACTGAGCAACTCGAGCATTTCCTATCGGACGAAATGGCGCAACAATAGAGCAGAATTTACGAGTTATACATTTACGATTTACAATTTCGTGCAACTATAATGGATTGTCATTCATTGTTAATTGAAAGCTGGTGTGGTAGATCAATAATTTCATATCTAAAACTGCAAAAGGCAATTACCTCTCTACCCTTATAAGCTCTGTAAATACATTCCAATTTCAAAAGATCTAATTGGTAGGCAGAAGTCTGAAAATGAAATAAGCATCACACTATTTCAATCCCAAAATCAAACCCGCAATCTCAAATCCTCCCATCCTTCTATAATAAAACGAAAGCGACCCTGCATTAATGCAAGGCCGCTTTAAATGTTTTCACAACGGAATAATCCTTATTGTGATTTGCTTCAAAAATTGTAGTGCAAATATACACAATTAAATTAATTACACAAACATTTGGATAAATAAAACTAATCAACTAATTTTATTGCCTTAAAAAACTACTAATAATCAAAAATAATATGAAGAAAATCTTAGGACTGGATTTAGGAACAAATAGCATTGGATGGGCATTAGTAAATGAAGCAGAAAATGAAAATGAGAACTCATCAATTATCAAACTTGGAAGTCGAATAATCCAATATGATAATTTTGTAAGTACAGAAACTGGGAAAGAATCCAAAGAACCAGAAAAAGACTTTATTAGTGGAAAAGGCATTTCTCCAAATGCAGGTAGAACTCAAAAACGAAGCGCACGTAGAAACTTACAACGTTATAAACTTCGTAGAGAAAATCTTATTGAAATTTTAAAAGAAAAAAGCTTTATCTCTGATAATGCGTTTTTATCAGAAAATGGTAACTATACTACATTTCAAACTTATCGTCTTAGAGCAAAAGCTGCTTCTGAGGAAATTAGTTTAGAGCATTTAGCTCGCGTATTTTTGATGATAAACAAAAAGCGTGGCTATAAAAGTAGTCGCAAAGCAAAAGGCTCTGAAGATGGGGCGTTGATTGACGGTATGGAAGTTGCAAAAAAGCTTTATGATAACAAACTCACTCCTGGACAGTTTTGTTTACAACTAATAAAAGAAGGAAAGAAACAACTGCCTGATTTTTATCGTACGGATTTACAAACAGAATTTAATAGAGTTTTTGATAAACAATTAATTTTTTATCCCGATTTTCTTTCATTAGAATTGAAAGAAGAACTTCGAGGCAAAAAGCGTGATGCGGTTTGGGCTATCTGCGCAAAGTATTTTAAAGAAAAAGGGTTGGAATTGGTTGGAGTAAAACGACAAGGCAACACAGCTGAACAGAAAGTTGAAAATTTTGCTTGGCGTGTGAATGGATTATCCGATAAACTCGATTTAGAACAATTAGTAGTGGTATTACAACAAATCAACATTCAACTTAACGCTTCGAGTGGTTATCTTGGTGCGATTAGCGATAGAAGTAAAGAATTATTTTTCAACAATATAAAAAGACAAGACGGAAGTGAACGAGCACAGACAGTAGGCGAATATCAAATGACAGTTTTAGATAAAAACCCGAATGCAAGTTTATGTAATATGGTTTTTTATCGTCAGGATTATTTAGACGAATTTAATACGATTTGGGAGTCGCAAGCCAAATTTCATGCAGAGTTGACGGACAAATTGAAGGATGAGATTCGCGATGTAGTTATATTCTATCAACGCAGATTGAAAAGTCAAAAAGGGTTGATAAGCTTTTGCGAATTTGAGAGCCGAAATGTAGAAGTTGAAATAGACGGAAAGAAGAAAATTAAAACTTTGGGTAATCGTGTTATTCCACGCTCATCGCCTTTGTTTCAAGAATTCAAAATTTGGCAGACACTGAACAATATAGAGGTTTTTGGAAAAGGCAAGAAAAATAAAAAACAAAAAGGGGCATCATTATTTGATCAAACAGAAGATCCTTTAGAGTACGGTGGAAGACGTGAATTGTATCAAGAAGAAAAAGAACTTTTAGCTAAGGAGCTTTCTTTAAAAAAAGACCTTAAAAAAACTGATGTTCTCAAGTTGCTTTTCGATAATGCTAAAGACTTAGATTTAAACTTCACTTCTATTCAGGGGAATTTAACCCAAGCTACTCTCTACAATGCTTATAAACAGATAGTAGAGTTGAGTGGCCACGATATTGATGTGGAAAAAAGATCTGTTTCTGAAATTAAAAAATCGGTTGAAGATATTTTCAAGGCTTTGGGTTATGAAACTGACATTTTATATTTTGATTCTGATGAGTCTTTGGACGAACAAGCGATGTACAGGCTTTGGCACTTATTGTATTCATTTGAAGGTGATAATTCTAAAACAGGGAATGAAAACTTAATCAATAAAATCACAAAACTTTACGGTTTTGAAAGAGAGTATGCGGCTGTTTTAGCTAATCTAGCATTTCAAGACGATTATGGCAGTCTTTCCGCAAAAGCAATACGTAAGATATTACCTCATTTGAAAGAGGGAAATACTTATGATGTTGCTTGTGGATATGCAGGTTATCGTCACTCTGCAAGCTCATTAACCAAAGAAGAATTAGACAATAAAGTATATAAAGAGCGACTTGAAATACTCCCGAAAAATTCATTGAGAAATCCGGTAGTTGAGAAAATTCTCAATCAAATGATCAATGTAATTAATTTGATTATTGATATTTATGGAAAGCCAGACGAGATTCGTATCGAGTTGGCACGAGAGCTAAAAAAGAATGCGAAAGAGCGCGAGGATTTGACTAAATCAATTGCCGAAAACACAAAATTACACGAACAATATAGGGATGTTTTATCAAAATCACCTTTTAATCTTTCAAATATTAGTCGTACTGATATTATTCGTTACAAACTTTACGATGAGTTGAAAGACAATGGATATAAAACCTTGTATTCAAATACTTATATTTCACCTTCAGCCATATTTAGTGGTGATTTCGACATTGAGCATATTATCCCACAATCGAGATTATTCGATGATTCATTTTCCAATAAAACATTGGAATTAAGGAGTATAAATATTGAAAAAGGGAACAAGACTGCACACGATTTCATTAAAGAAAAATATGGAGAAACGGGTTATGAGAATTGTTTGGACAGTTTTTTAAATCGTATTGAGGATTTGCATAAAAGAGGAATTATTAAACGTGCAAAATACAACAAGCTTAAAATGCAGGAAAAAGATATTCCTGATGGTTTTATTGAGCGTGACATTCGAGATACACAATACATTGCAAAGTATGCCAAAACAATGCTTGGCGATTTAGTGAAGTTTGTGGTTTCGTCAACCGGTTCAATTACGGACCGCTTACGCCAAGACTGGCAATTGGTAGATGTGATGAAAGAGTTGAACTGGGAAAAATACAAAAAACTCGGTTTAACAGAGGAGTTTACAAATGAAGAAGGGCATAGAATACGTAAAATTCAAGATTGGACAAAACGCAATGACCACCGCCATCATGCAATGGATGCCTTGACTGTGGCATTTACAAAACGGAATATCATTCAATATCTAAACAATCTAAACGCACGCAGCGACAAAAGTTCGAGTATTTATGGAATCGAACAGAACGAATTATTTAGAAATCATAGAGGGAAATTACTTTTTAAATCACCTTTTGGAAAAGATAACATAGATGAGTTTAGGGCAGAAGCTAAAAAGCATTTGGAAAATACTTTGATATCGATAAAAGCAAAAAACAAAGTAGTTACACAAAATATCAACAGCTCTAAAATATCAGGTGGCTCAAATAAAAAAACACAACTAACGCCTCGTGGTCAATTACATAATGAAACTATTTATGGAATGATAAAGCAGTATGTGACGAAGTTGGAAAAAGTTGGAGCTGGATTCAATGCTGAACAAATAGCCAAAGTTGCCAATAAAAAAGAAAGAGAAGCTTTATTAGTACGTTTAGCTACATTTGACAATGACCCTAAAAAGGCATTTACAGGCAAGAATAGTTTAGAGAAAAATCCAATCTATCTTGATGAGAGTCAAACGATAAAAATGTCTGATAAGATAAAAGTTGTCAACTTTGAACCTGTTTACACCATACGCAAAGAAGTATCACCTGATTTAAAATTAGATAAAGTTGTAGACAAGAACATTCAAAGAATACTACAAGCTCGCTTGGAAGAATATGGTAATGCAAAAGCCGCATTCTCTAACTTGGATGAAAATCCAATTTGGCTCAATGAGGAAAAGGGAATTGCAATAAAGCGTGTAACGATAACTGGAATAAGCAATGCTGAAGCCTTGCATGAGAAGAAGGACAAAGAAGGTAAGTTGATTTTGAACGCAGAAGGAAATCCTCAACCAGTTGATTTTGTAAATACTGGCAACAATCATCATGTGGCAATATACTGGGATGAAAAAGGTAATTTACAAGAAAAGGTAATTTCATTTTACGAAGCAACTGAACGAGTCAATCAAGGTTTATCGGTGATTAACAAAGAATATAACAAAGATGAAGGATGGCAATTCCTTTTTAGCATGAAACAGAACGAATATTTTGTTTTCCCAATAAATGAAAAACGAGAAACAGTAAATGAGGAAACTGGTGAAATACTAACGGATGAAATAATTGTTTTCAATCCAAACGAAATTGATTTACTAAATCCAGATAATTATAGTCAGATCAGCTCTAACTTATATCGTGTTCAAAAAATAACGACAAAAGATTATTTTTTCAGGCATCATTTAGAAACCAAAGTTGAATTTAAGGGGTTATTGAAAGGGGTTACTTGGATTCGCTGTGGATTAGGTGGGTTAAACAACATAGCCAAAGTTAGAGTAAATCATATTGGACAAATTGTTTCAGTAGGAGAGTATTAACTCAATATCGACAGTCTCGGCAAGATTAGTTTTCAATTTGATTTACCTTTTCCAAAGTTTTAAACTTTGGAAAAGGTAGAAGAAAAAAAGACTCAAAAACAATACTATGCTATCCTTACATCCCGACAACAGTTATCACATTTTTAACCATGCCAATGGATTTGAAAATGTATTTCAGGAAGATGAAAACTTTCGTTATTTTCTTGAGAAGTACCACCTTTATATTTCTCCAATTGCAGAAACTTATGCGTATTGCTTGATGCCAAATCACTTTCACTTGGTGGTACGTATCAGAAAACGTGAGGTTTTAGAGGAGCTTATTCGATTTTCTTCTTCTTCTTCTTCTTCTTCTTCTTCAAACTTTTCCAAAGTTCAAAACTTTGGAAAAGTTGAGGAAATTGGAAAAGTTGAAATAACCGATACTGTTGTCGAAAAGTATCTCTCTAAGCAGTTTTCAAATCTTTTTAGTTGCTACACGCAATCATATAATAAAGTTTACAAACGGATGGGTTCGTTGTTTCTAAAAAATTTCAAACGGGAAATGATACTTGATAAAGAACAGTTTTTAAATGCAATTATGTATACACATCGAAACCCTATTCATCATGGTTTTTGTAAAGCATACTGCGATTGGGGATACAGTTCTTATTCAGAGATAAAAGAAGGTAAAAGTAAATTAATTGAAATTGAAAAACTTATTAAAATGTTTGGTGGGAAAAAAGAATTGTTTGATTTACACGAAGAGTATCTCGGAAAATTTCATCAAAAGTTTGAGCTTGAAGTTTAATTTCGTTTTAACCCGTCCAAACTAGAAGCTAACGGATTGTGAGAATATAAAAATTAAATTACAGCCAAACAACTAAACAAAACTTACAGCAAAACTAAGCAACACTTCCTCAATATTTATTTCCTTATTCAAGAATATTTATTAATAGCATACCTATACCAGTATACATAGCTTATGTATCTTAGTTGTTTTTGCTT
>JBBSCW010000017.1:0-21812 GCA_038249855.1 Bacteroidales bacterium | reverse complement strand
TACTATTGCTTAGTTTTATTGATTTTGCTTTTGACCCCCAAACCCCCAAATGGGGGCTTTAAGACCAAAAATATTTATTTTTAGAATATGCAAATATCACTCTTTCTCCCCCATTTGGGGGTTTGGGGGTCGATAAAATTTCAACTTATATAAACTCTAATGAATATTTTTTGGGAGTCACTATCCAATAAGTGTTGAACACAATATAGTCCTATGTCGACCTCGTCTAATTGAATATCCCATTTAGGTTGATTGTATTATTTATGTGTCCCGTAAATGTAATTTTCCATAAACATTCCGAAAATCGAATTTTTGTTGCCGTTACACAGAATCTTCTTTGCACACATTCCGCAAGTGGAATTTCCGTAGCACTACTATCAGCACTAAAAAAGCTAAGACTGTGTTAAATATACAGTTGGTATCGCATTCAGTACAAATACAACTTGAAATTATTTTCGGGAAACAAACTGTATTATTTCAAACAACGTTTTAATACTATTGGCATAAATGATTGCATTTCCCCAGTTTTAGTCAAGCTAAAAACGAAAATAGATTATTTAGGCTGGAGGATGTATGTAGTATTTATCTCAACATGCCTAATGTATATTATTACTTAATTTAAAGTTGTGTAATTCAAATTATTACATTAAATGTAAAATTTGTAATTATTTGTATATTTATTAAATAAAAATCACTTTATTGACCTAGACTATGTATATAATTTGCTACTTTTGTTTGCCAACTAAAATATTTTAGTTTTCAAGACTATAAATAATCATTTAAAAAATAGCAGTATGGAACACACATTGAATTACGATGAAGAAAATGACATTTTGGTTATTCGATTCAAAAATGACTTATATCGTGGAGAGGTAGACTTAATAGCAAAGTTAATATCTGAAAATTTAAAAGACAAACCCTTTCGACAATTGATTGTAATTTCGGGAATTGGTTATAATATTGAAAACAGAGAAACACGTGAAGCCATGATGAATACCGTTGCTGAGTTAAAAATAACACAAGTAGCTTACTTAGGCTTGAGTGCAGCTAATAGAATGATAGCTAAGGTAATGAGTAAAACAGGATTTATTAAATTAGATTCTGAATTTTTCAAGGAAATTGAAGACGCAATTAAATGGTTAAAAAGTAAAAGATAATAATAAATGGAAGCAACTACAAAAATTGAAAATGCAACTGTACGAATCGAACATATAGAAGATGTTCTTTCTTCAGTAGCAGCAGGTGAATTAGATTTGAGAATTGAATCAGAATTTGAAGATGATTTGACGGGCGTAGAACAGGCTATCAACCTACTGATAGACGACCTGACACACGAACTTAAGAAAAGTCTGAAAATGAAACAGGAGATGGAAGAAAAGTTGGGTAAAATTCAGGAACAGCAAAAAACCATCCTTCAGCAACAAGAAGATTTAATGGAATTGTCGAGTCCCGTTTCTAAAGTATGGGATAATATTTTAATACTTCCAGTTATTGGAACGCTTGATAGTCAGCGCACACAGATAATGATGGAAAATTTGCTTTTGAAAATTGTATCAACAGGTTGTACAACAGCGATTTTAGATATTACTGGTGTGCCAACAGTGGATACGCAAGTTGCTAACCATTTACTTAAGACAGTTACAGCAGCTCGTTTATTAGGTGCGGAATGTATAGTAAGTGGAATAAGCCCTGCCATTGCACAGACCATAGTTCATTTGGGAATTAATCTATCCAATATTCTTACAAAAGCCACGCTTCAGGATGCGATGATATATTCCATGAAAAAAAATCAACAACTTGTTAATGGTAAAATCAAAGCAAACAACATCGAAATAGATGATAACCAATTATAATATTTTGCTATGAACTTCAACGAAAAAAGAATTCCTATCATAAAAATTCGTGATTACCTGATTGTATCCATTCAGATTGATATGCATGACAGATTAGCCATGCAGTTGCAGACACAAATTTTAGAAGAAATTGCCCGTACAAGTGCCAAAGCTGTACTCATTGATATTTCGACACTGGAAATGGTTGACTCATTTATTGGCAGAGTGCTTTCGGGTATGGCTTCGATGGCAGCTATCATGGATGCCGCAGTTGTAATAGTAGGCATGCAACCTGCAGTAGCTATTACATTGGTCGAACTAGGTCTTGAAATGCCAGGAGTAGACACAGCACTCAACATGGAATTAGGCATGGAAATGCTGGAAAAAAGAATAAACAAGGATTAAAAACAACTTGTACATGCAGGAAATTATATCAGATAAAAATTGGGAACTACTCGATAAAATTCCAATTCTGACCGAACACGACATTGTGAAAGGCAGGCAAACTGTGCGTCAGGTGGCCAAAGACCTTTCCATGGGAATTGTAGATCAGACCAGAATAACCACTGCTGTATCGGAATTGCTCCGAAACATGTATATGTATGCAGGAGGTGGTGAAATTACCCTGGAGAAAGGAATCGTTGACGGTAACTCCGCCATGATTATTACCTGTACCGACAAAGGGCCCGGGATTGAAGATTTAAGTCTGGCCATGATGGATGGATATACTTCTGGACAAGGAATGGGTTATGGTTTGCCTGGAGCTAAGCGACTTGTAGACCGGTTTGAGATAAGCTCTGAAACAAATATTGGGACAACCATAAGGGTAATGAAATGGAAATAAGCCGAGAACAAATATTAATGCTGGATATTGATGGTGAGACTGATATTGGAATTTGCCGTAGAAAATCGGTTACAATAGCTGGTAAACTTGGATTCAATGAAGTTAAAGTCGGAGAGATTGCCATATTAGTTTCAGAACTTGTAACCAATGTACTGAAACATGCTGGTGGTAAAGGTCGAATTATGATTTCCAGGCTCGACACCAAGGAAAATCACAAAGCCATTGAAATATTATGCTGTGATTACGGTAAAGGCATTCCCGACTTTCAAAAAGCCCTGCAGGATGGGTTTACCAACAAACAAACTTTAGGCATTGGGCTTGGCACTATTCGAAGATTTTCGGACATTTTTGAAATTAATTTCGATATAAACTCAGCTACAAATCCTATTGAATTAAGTTCATTGAGTAATTATAGCCATTGTTTGAGGGTCGTAAAATGGGTCCCCGAAACACATTGGATAGGCACTAACCGAAATATTACTATAGGAGCGGCTTCCCGCTGCATCCCCGGAGAGACATTAAATGGTGACAGTTATCTTATCAGCCATTTAAGTTCAACAAAAACTATTGCGTCCATAATCGATGGGTTGGGACACGGCAAAGAAGCCCACTTGGCATCGAATATAATCAAAGAACAACTTTTACTTAAAACAGATTTACCTCTTGACGAATTAATAAAATACACACATCACGCTGCTCGAGGAACACGTGGTGCAGTGATTGGGATAGTTTTAATTAGTATTGATAAATCGAAATTGTATTTTGCGGGCATTGGCAATATTGAAGGTTTTGTACTTTCACCAGCAGGCAAGAAAAGTCTAATTTCTTTTGGTGGAATTTTGGGACATAACATTCGTACTCCACAAATATTTGAATTTCCATTTAATATTGGAGATACTCTCTGCGTTTTTAGCGATGGTATAACCACACGTTGGAATACAAACGACATTGATTGGAAGGAGCACCCACAAAAAATTGCCGATTATTTACTCAATACTTATTCAAGGTTAAACGATGACGCCACAGTTCTTATTATCAGCCACACTGCATAAAGTTGGCACAATTCCGGTTCAATTCGAATCAGATGTTGTGAGAGCCAGAAATCTTGGTTCACTACTTGCTCAGGAAATAAAATTTGACAAAACATCCAGCATCCGCATTGGTACAGCTGTTTCTGAATTGAGCAGAAATATGGTTGAACATGCCAATGGTGGTCTGATTGATTTTTTTGTTGCTATGCGTCCTAATGCTTCGGACGGAATAGTAATAACTTTTAAAGATCGTGGACAAGGTATTCCGCAACTTGATAAAATAAAAAACGGCACATTTGTATCGAAAAACGGCATGGGCGTTGGTCTTAGTGGTTCGCAAAGGTTGATGGACGATTTTGACATTAATACCGCTACAGGTAAAGGCACTGAAATAACCATTGCCAAATGGCTTGCCCCCTTTTCTATTGAAATTACAACAGATTTATTAGGAAAAATCAAAACCGCATTTAGCAAAACCATAGAACGTGGCGATGCAAGTATGGTAGATACCATCAACGCACAAAACAACGAATTACTTTTTCTGCTTAAAGACATCAAAGAACGCAACGAGGAGATTAAAATTATAAATAACGAACTCGAAGAAACCTACAAAGGCGTATTGGCTTTAAACCGTGAGCTAGAAGACAAAGCCTTGGACATTGAAAAAGCAAAGGAGCAAGCAGAACATGCCAACAAGGCAAAAAGTGATTTTTTGGCACACATGAGTCATGAAATACGCACCCCCATGAATGCAATTTTAGGATTTACAGAGTTATTGCTCAAAACTGGATTAAATAATACTCAAAAACAATATACCGAAAACGTACGAACTGCAGGAGCTTCGCTGCTCGAAATTATCAATGATATACTTGATTTATCGAAAATTGAAGCAGGCAAACTCGAACTCGAACTCATTGAAACTGATATCATTGAACTACTACAACAAACTATCGACATTATAAAACACCAAGCAACCCACAAAAGACTCGAACTCATACTTATTACTCAACCTGACATGCCAAGGTATGCACTGCTTGACCCCGTAAGACTAAAACAAATTTGGATAAACTTGCTCAACAATGCAGTGAAATTTACAGAATCGGGCGAAGTGGTATTGAAAGTGGATTTTACAGAAACCTCAGAAAACAAAGGGACTTTTAAATTCTCGGTTAACGACACGGGCATAGGCATCAAGGAAGAACAAAAACAGCGACTTTTTAAGGCATTTTCGCAAGCCGATGGCTCAACAACACGGAAATTTGGAGGAACAGGGCTTGGGCTTGTAATATCAAATTTACTGGCTGGGAAAATGGGTAGCTCACTTCTGTTCGACAGTGTATGGGGAAAAGGCAGCAACTTCCATTTTATAATTGAAACAAATTATCGGCATCAAGACAAAGACAGTAATCAAAAAATAGTGTTCAAAAATATTTTATTGCTTGATGATAACAACAGCAATATTCAAAATATAGTATCTCATCTCAATTTTTTAGGAATACAAAGTACAATTACGAATAGTTCGTTTGATGCATTATTAAAATTAAGTTCTGGAGAATACGATTTGTTTTTTGCTAATTTTAAAATGCTCGACACCGATAGCTTACAAATGGCAAATCAGTTAATTGCAAATTCCAAACTAACGAAAACAGGGAAAATTGCGTTAATGTACGATTTTGAAGATGAAAGTGTGTTGAATCAATCATCCCTATGTTGCTTATATTCAAATAAATTTATGAAGCCGCTGAAAATGGATGATTTACATGCGCTTATCTACCAATCAAGGGTAAAAGTACAAAATGACGGAAACACTCAACTTGCAGTAGAAAAAACAAATAAAACAGTGGAAAAAACTGAGAAAATGGGTAAAAATGTAATTCTGATTGCGGAAGATGTGGAAATGAATATGATGCTGGTAAAAGCATTGATAAGAAGGATTATGCCAAATGTCGATATTTTAGAAGCTACAACTGGCTGTGCAGCATTGTCCATAGTGCAATCGCAACATGTCGACATAGTACTTATGGATGTGCAAATGCCCGAAATGGATGGCTTGGAGGCTACCCGAAACATCCGAAATTTAAAAGATGAAAAATATAAAAACATACCTATAATTGCGCTCACAGCGGGGGCATTAAACGAAGAGAAAGAAAAAGTTATGAATGCTGGTATGAACGACTTTCTGACAAAACCCATCAACACATCACATTTAAAAAATGTTTTAGAGAAATACCTCAAATTATAAACATAATCGGAAATTTAAACAACATTTTAAACTTCAGACCTAGGTTTTGTATGTCTCTAAAAATGAGTTAATTGGAATACAAACGATGTAACAAATACTAAAAGGGAAGGTAGCGTTAAACTATCTTCCCTTTTAATATTTTGGAATTGCGTGAAATTATTTAAACTTATACATTGAATCTAAAGTGCATAATGTCGCCATCAATCACCACATATTCTTTACCTTCTACGTTCATTTTTCCAGCTTCTTTACAAGCAGCTTCTGTACCTAAAGTTGTAAAATCAACATATTTAATCACCTCGGCACGGATAAATCCTTTTTCAAAATCGGTATGAATTACGCCAGCACATTGAGGCGCTTTCCATCCTTTTTCAAAAGTCCAAGCTCTTACTTCCTGTACTCCAGCGGTGAAATAAGTTTGTAAATCAAGCAAATGATAAGCAGCACGAATTAATCGAGCAACCCCTGATTCCTTCAAGCCTACTTCTTCGAGGAACATTTGGCGTTCGTCATAAGTTTCTAACTCGGCAATATCGGCTTCGGTAGCAGCTGCTACAATAAGGATTTCTGCATTCTCCTCTTTGACCGATTCACGCAAAGCATTTACATAAGCATTTCCCGTAACAGCTGATGCTTCGTCCACATTGCAGACATACATCACGGGTTTATCGGTTAATAGGTATAAATCTTTGACTAATTTTTTGTCTAAAGGGTCGAGTAGTACAGTTCGTGCTGATTTACCTTGCAACAAAGCCTCACGATATTGCACATAAATATCATAAACTGCTTTGGCTTGTTTGTCGCCACCGGTTTGTGCTTGTTTTTGAACTTTCGATATTCTACTTTCAATTGTTTCCAAATCTTTCAATTGTAGTTCAATATCAATAATTTCTTTGTCTCTCACAGGATTGATACTTCCATCCACATGGGTAATATTTTCGTCATCGAAACAACGCAACACATGCAAAATAGCATCTGTTTCGCGAATATTAGCTAAGAATTTATTGCCAAGACCTTCGCCTTTGCTCGCTCCTTTTACCAAACCTGCAATATCAACAATTTCTACCGTGGTGGGTACAATACGCTGAGGATGTACAAGTTCTGCTAATTTATTGAGTCGCTCATCGGGAACGGTAATTACACCAACATTGGGTTCGATAGTACAAAACGGGAAATTAGCTGCTTGAGCTTTTGCATTGGAAAGACAGTTGAATAAAGTAGATTTTCCTACATTGGGTAAACCTACGATACCGCATTGAAGAGCCATAAATAGTCGATAATTTAGTATATACTTTTGAGAAGTATAACGATTAATAATTCAAAAAAATAAAGGAGTGCAAAGGTAGTCAAAAATAGTCAGATTTTAATATGCTGTGATACAACTCACTAACGATAGATATACAATACATCACCTGAAAAACTGGTTTTATAACGTTTCAGTATTTCTTTCGATGGACCTTCAACCGGATTGCCAAGTCCGAAGCCCACATCGTACACCGAACCGCATTCGCTGCATTTCACTTTTCCTAAAGCGTCTTTTATTGGACTCACCTTAATAGTTGATTTAGCTTCGTAGGGGCAAGCCAAATCAAATGCATAATAAATTGTATTGCTGCTATCATCTAAACTTATTCCGGTATAAACTAAAATGCCACCAAAACCTATTCGGTCGGTTGCGATAATAGGCTTTTCAAATAAAAGATATTCATTGGTCGAGTTTCGGAAGGTAACATACTTTCCTGTAAGCAAATTGAGTTGCAAACTTACCGGATAGGAAGGAATGGACGAAACATAATTATCTTCACAGCTAGCGAAAGTTAGCAGTAAAGTTAGCATTAATATCGTCGTTTTAAATTTCATTTAATATTGTAATACCATTAAGCTAATTCTCCAATTCTCCACAATTCGTCATCGTTGAATTGCAAATTATCCAATGCTTTAATATTGTCCATCAATTGTTGGGTAGAGCTTGTGCCAACAATTACCGAGTTTACTCCTTTTAGATGTAAACACCAAGCCAAGGCCATCTGCGCTAAAGTTTGTCTCCGTTTGTTAGCTATTTCGTTCAGTTTGGAAATTTTCTCTACCAAAGCTGGTGTTATTTGACTTGATTTAAGAAATCCATAACTGTGTGCAGCTCGTGAATTTTCAGGAATTCCATGTAGGTATTTATTGCTTAATAAACCTTGTGCAAGTGGTGAAAAGCCGATAAAACCAACTCCCTGTTCAGAAGCCAATGGAAGAACTTCGTGCTCAATTTCACGGGAGAAAATATTGTATTTCCCTTGATTAATCAAACAAGCTGTTCCGTTTTCCCGAAGTAGACGATAAGCTTCACGGGCTTTGCTTTCAGGATATTTTGAAATCCCCACATACAATGCTTTTCCTTGTTTTACCATGTCGGATAATGCGCCCATAGTTTCTTCAAGCGGGGTTTTGGAGTCGTAGCGATGCGAATAGAAAATATCCACATAATCTAGCTTCATGCGCTTTAAACTCTGCTCGATACTCGCCATCATGTATTTTCGCGAACCACCATCGCCATAAGGCCCAGCCCACATTTCGTGTCCGGCTTTTGAGCTGATAATCATTTCATCGCGATAGGATGAGAAATTATCTTTCAGAATCTTGCCGAAATTTTTCTCTGCACTACCAAAGGGGTTTCCATAATTATTGGCCAAATCGAAATGTGTAATCCCATTATCGAATGCCGTTTTAATCATATCAACGGCCATTTCTTTATTGTCAATATCTCCGAAATTATGCCAAAGCCCTAAAGATATTTTGGGTAATTGCAGACCGCTTTTACCGCAATAATTATAACCAATACCCTCAGTGTAACGATTCACATTTGGAATGTATTTTTCTTCTTTCGACATAATATTCAGTTTTTTGATTTAAAGAAAATAGAAGTTTGCTAACAAGCTATTTGTCAGCAAACTAATTTTATGTATAGCCAGTTTTGAAGCTATCTTTTTTTATGCATCAAACCGCTTGAAGCGGTTGGATGCTGAAAAACTAAAATTGAACTGCTGGTGCTTTTTCGCTGCCTTCTTGTGCTTCAAAATAAGTGCGTTTTTGAAAACCAGCTATTGATGCTACAATATTGGTTGGGAATTGACGAATGGCAGTATTAAACTCTTTCGATATGTCGTTGAATCTACCTCTTTCGGTACTGATTCGGTTTTCGGTTCCTTCTAATTGTGATTGTAGTTCAAGGAAATTCTGATTGGCTTTTAGGTCTGGATAATTTTCGGTTATCATTAATAATTTTCCCAATGCAGAACTTAATTCGCCCTGTGCAGCCTGAAATTGTTGTAATTTTTCTGGAGTCATATTGGCTGGATCTATAGTAACTTGAGTTGCTTTGGCACGAGCAGCTACAACGCCTTCCAACGTTTCACTTTCGTGTGAGGCATAACCTTTTACAGTTGCTACTAAGTTAGGAATCAAATCACTACGACGTTGATATTGATTTTCAACATTGGCCCATTGTCCATTCACTGCTTCTTCTTTGTTTACCAAACCATTGTATTTTGAAATTCCCCAAAATACGCCCAGAACCAGAACTCCTACTATCGATAATAAAATGATTGAATTTTTACTCATAATTGTAATTATTTAGAATTTATATTTTTGTTGTTTTATTTTTTAAATGGGGGTAAAATTATTTTTTCTTTGTAGCCTTTTAAGCTTTTGATAAAATTCGTTACATGGGGCGATTTTATATCTTTAAAGTCGACTTCGTAGGTATCGCGTTGAAAAATAAAACTTCCTCCATCGTCTTTTATTCGTTTTGTACCTTTTTTGTATAAAATCCCAACTTGCCCAGAATAAACTAATTCCTTTTCGATGTGGCCAATAAAAGAAGCGATATAATTATTTTGCTCTTTGTGGATACTGATACAATAATAAAAATCTGTGATCACCATATCCTTCTCCATCTGATACTTAGGCAAGTTCAAGACATAATTCTCACGGAAATTGTTGTTCTTTCTTCCCATGGATTTCACATCAACTGAAATATCCTTGTCATCAATTTTCAGTTTAAAATCCATACCAAAATCTTGACCATCAATTGCTCCAAACGCCTTAGTGGGTCTATCAAGCTTATAAGCATCTGCAAAAACAATTTCACCCAATGAACCAGTAAAACGAAATTCTCTCTGCCTCAATTTTCCATCAGGATCATGGGCAAAAATATCAGTAACTGGATGAAAACTAATTGAATAATCAACAATCTTATTCGCATATTCAACTTGTTCGGCTGTTACCTCTATCTGAAAGAAAAACTCATTCATCATTTGATTAAAATATCATTGTTGATGTAATTTATTTTAAATTCCTTTATTTGCTTCGTTGTAATGGACTTATAACCGCCAGAAAAATCTTTTCCTGTTAATCGAATAAATTGAAAAAACTCGTCAGAGTTTAACACATCTTCAATGATGCTCCAATCTATATTTTGTTCTTTTCTCACTATAAAAATGCCAGAATACATCAATACATCATTGGGTACTCTGTGATAATTTATCTTGTCATTGACTAAGGTACTTAGTACTATTTTCTCATTATGAATTGATTGAACTCCTTGACTTCTACCAAACTCATACCACAATGCTCCTTTGTCCAAATCTCTTGCTCTTAATTCATCATCGTTTTTTAAAAAGTAATCATAACAATTCGGATAACTACTTTTCATTTCATCCTCTGGAATAACGATATACTTGCCTAATATTTTTTTGTATGGGAATATTATTTTTTGATTATGATCTATTTCGCCCTTGTGTTTTGAGCCTTTTATCACTGTTTTTAATAGAACGCTTTCCATTAAATGATCATTAAATAAAACTAAATCATCTTTGTTGTCGACTTCTTGAATAGAACCTATGAAAATTTTATCCCTCAAAGTAGCAAAACCATATTGGACGTTGAATAGTTCATTAATAAATGTATTTTTGTCGCCGTATAAGTTTCTTAAAAAATCTTCATTTGCTTTATCGGTAAATGACCAATCTTTCATGTTCAATTCTGCATATAAAACATCATTGATTTTGGTCATTTCCCCATCAATCAACTCTTTGTAGGTAAAAGAATCTTTTGTATTACTGTTTTCAATAATTGATATGGCCGTATAGGTAGAAAAACCTTTGAAAATCTTATTTGCCTTAAAATCAATTAAAGTATTGACCGCTTTTTTGTCTTTCAAATACTCCCGAAACTTAGTGTAGGAGGAGTTGTGCAAGTAACTATTGGGTGTAATATATCCAATAAAGCCCTTTGGTTTTATCATTTGAAAACCCATTTCAAAAAAAGAAAGATATATATCAATGGTACCTTCTGAAAATTGAAAGTTCTCTTTTAATATGCTCCTCGTGTCGAGGTCTAAGTTATGTATTCTGATATAGGGCGGATTTCCAACTATATAATCAAAGAACGACAGGTGATTTTTAAATATATGTAATGTGTTTTCATTCAATATATTCCAATTCAAGCATTCAAAATTGATACTGGATTTTACAATCTCATTCAAATTTCCAATGCACTTTTGATATTCACCTTCATCTAATTCTATACCATAAATGTACTTCTCTAAGCCATTTCTTATCTCATCATCAGATAAGCTTTGCCTTTTTGCCTCAAAAATATAACGCTTAACTATTTCAATTAAAAAAGCACCATCGCCACACGACGGTTCTAATATATAGCTATTTAGTATCTTTTCCGTGCGGTAATTGACTAAATTTAAAATTTCAATAACAACCCATTCTGGCGTATAAACTTGCCCTAAGGTTTTATGTTTGCTCATTTTACATGTATCATTATTTAGTATTGGCAAGAGAAATAGTAATTACCATCCACCACCTGAACCGCCACCGCCTGACATGCCACCACCAAAGCTACCGCCGCTAAATCCGCCGCCTCCGCCACCACCAAATCCGCCTCGTCCGCTAAATAAGCTACCAGCAGCTGCAGCACCTACTATGGCTGAGTTATTTCGCTGTAAACGTGGCAATTTGTCGTTGTGGTTTTCTTCGTGTCCACAGAATTTACAATGATAAGTTGTGCGCTCTGTTCCGCTGCTGATATAGGTTGCAGCAACTATTGTTTGCTTGTCCTTAAGAATGAAAGCTTTTGTGCCACATTTTGGACAATTGGAATAAGCACTCGGTTTGTCCAGCGTAAAAATGGCCTCGTTTTTACAACTATCGCATACAAATACATCATAATCTACTGCATGTAATTGTTCTTCAAATTGTTGAGAAAGTTTAAGGTGCGCATCTTCTTGTTTTTCACTTAGCAGGTGCATTTGTCCGTTACATTCGTTGCAGACAATGGGTTGTCGGCGAACTTTCCACATCATTAACTTTCCGTACATATTGGCTGGCAAAGTGGTAAGTGGAACGATAAATAGAAGTAGAATTAAATATAAAGGTAACTTAAGCAGCAAAATAGCGACAAAAGCAATAACAGGTATAATTATCGAAATCAAGATAATTACAGAATTTTTTTCGCTTTTAATGGCTTTATATCGGGCTATATTATTGGGAAAACGATTGTCCGCCTTTACTTTGCGTACAATACTAGAAACCCAAACCAAGGCAATGATAATTAGAACTAAATAAATTCCTGCTGCTATGGGCAAAATCTCGTTCCAAGCAATTGGAGTAGCAACCTCTTCGACCACTGGTTCTTTTTTGATAATAGAAATCAGGCGTTTTACACCGTTCAAAATTCCCGCATCATAATCCCCTTTTTTGAATTCGGGATTCATGGTTTGAGTTCTAACTCGAGTGGCAAGAGCATCTGTCAGCACACCTTCGAGTCCGTAACCAGTTTCAATTTTCAGCTTCTTTTGGTCGAGGACAAATAAAACCAACAGACCATTATCTTGTTTTTCATTTCCGATTCCCCACAACTTAAAAAGCTCTGTGGCAAACGAAAAATAATCAGCTTGACCTATCGAATTAAGCATGACTACCGAAGCTTCCACGCCAGTTTGTGATGATAATGAGTCGAGTAGGATATTTAGCTCATTTACAGTTTCCGATTTGAGAATCCCATCAGGATTACTCACATAAGCTCTACTGTTAGTCGTTTTTGGATTTGGAACTTGCTGAATGCTATATTCCTGACCAAAAAGAGAAACAGAAAAAACCAAACATAATACGAGAACTAAGTTTTTCATAATGAATTAATAAACCTGATCTTCAGAGGCAATTAAAGTTACATCAAAAATCAAAACAGAATAAGGAGGAATGGTGCCTTTGCCAGTCTTGCCATACCCTAAGTCGGCTGGTATATAAAACAAATAATGACCGCCAACGTTCATTTTGCTAACGCCTTCTATCCAGCCACGAATCATATTCGAAAGATTTGTTGTGTAAGAATCCGAGCTGTCAAATTTAATTCCATTGATCAGCGTACCTGAGTATTTTACAGTAATATTGCTCGAAGCATTAGGTTTTCGGAGTAAGCCTTGGTGAATCACCTTGTAATATAATCCGGTTCCTGTTGGTAAATACCCATCTTCGGCTGTGTGCTTTGCATACCAATTATCGTTCAGTATTTTCCAATCGATAAAAGTATCTTCTTTACACGAACTTAATACAAGTGTCAAAAGCAATAAAAATAGTGCGGGAAAAGTTATTCGTCTCATTGTATGATGATTATATGATATTTTATAATTTATTTCTTTTTTTATATTGTTGTGAAAATGATTTGTTTGGAAAAATAGGCATTTCTCGGTGAGGTCCCCAAGCAATCCAATTGAATGGCAAAGTTACAAAACTCTTTAGTTTTCCGTGCATAAAATCGAAACCAATTCGTTTAGAACTCATCAATTGAAAGCCCCGTATTAATAATTCTTCTGCTTTGGGACGAAGATTTTGTTCAACTGTTTTTCGCCTATTGCTCAATAGAATATCAGTCAATGGAATCTTTACCGGACAAACTTCTACACATTTACCACAAAGTGTAGACGCAAAACTCAAATGCGAAAAGTCTTTGAATCCGCGTAAAAACGGTGTTAACACTGAACCAATAGGTCCGCTATAAGTTGTGTCATAAGTATAGCCACCGATGGTTTTGTATACTGGACAAGCATTCAAGCACGCTCCGCAACGGATACAAGCCAATGATTCGTATGCTTCATCGTCAGCATAAACATTGGTTCGACCATTATCAAGCAAAATTACGTACATAATTTCAGGTCCGTCTACTTCTGTAGCAGTTTGTGGTCCAGTGAAAATGGTATTGTAAGCAGTCATTTGCTGACCGGTTCCATGTGCAGCCAATAAAGGATAAAATAACCCTAGTTGGCTCATTTTCGGAATGATTTTCTCAATCCCAGCAATTACGATATGTACTTTCGGAAAAGCAGTTGTCATCAATCCGTTTCCTTCATTTTCTGTTACTGAAATTCCTCCTATATCAGCAATTAAAAAATTAGCTCCTGTAACTCCAATTTGAGCAGTGGTATATTTTTTCCGCAATACATTCCGCACATATTCAGTCATCTCCTCAGGCGTGCTATCAATGGGCGTATCAAATTTTTCATTGAATAATTTGGCAATATCTCCTTTCGATTTATGCATGGCCGGAGTTACAATGTGATAAGGTTTTTCACCAGCCACTTGCACAATAAACTCCCCTAAATCAGTTTCAAGCGATTCACAACCCATACTTTCGGCAATGTGATTCAATTCAACTTCCTCGGTAGTCATCGACTTGCTTTTCACCAAAAGCTTTGCATCGTGTCGTGTGATTATTTCCTTGATATAATCTGTCGCTTCTACATCATTCTCAGCCCACAAAACCTGAACGCCACGTTTTGAAATGTTCGATTCAAATTCCAATAAATATTCACTCCAATTGGCTAAAACTTCTCCTTTGATGGCTGCGGCTTTGGTTTTAGCTAATTCCACATTTCCATAACGAGCCATACCCCTCGCAACCGCCGTGTCATAACGCGAGATGTTGAAGCGAATCGTATTTCGATGACTTGTATCGAAAGCGATTTTATGTGCAGCAATATCAAATTTACGGTGCGTATTGTTCATTGATAATCAAAGATATGACCTGAATATTATTTTTTAACTTCAAATGTGAAACTCCCTACCCGATTGTCATCAATAAAGAAATCAGCTCTGTAATCTCCTTTTTGAACAATCTCGTCCACTTTCCAATATATTACATCGCTTAGAGATTCACCCGCATAATCAAAATCCTTTTTGGCAGAATAGGTAATATTTTTATTCTCAAACTGAAATTGATTTGATGTATTTGTTGTGAGCACCTCGTTGTCAGGGCGAGTCAGGCGAAGATAAACAGTTTTTCGTCCTGGTTCGGCAGTGATGTTTTTGGAAATGCTGTAATTGAATTTCAATGTAGCTACTTGTGAGAACCAAGTGGTTTTCTTGTTGCGGCTGTTTAGCGTTTCCATACTGAAATTCGTAACATCTAATTTGGCTGCCCGTGTTACTACTTCATGTAGATTTTCTTTGTCTTTTGACAATTGAACTACAGATTCCGATGCTTCATTGTACTTCCGTCGTACTTCCTTATTTTCGGTTTTCAACACCTTATTTTCAACATTGAGCGAGTCTATTTGGTTAACGAAGCGAATCATGACAGCCCGTACAGTAGCTAATTCTTTTCTTAATGCAGCTATTTTACGAGCGTCTGTTGCTTTAGTAATCCTAAGTTCTTCGAGCAATTGTTGTACTTTAGCTTTCTGATTGTCAAGTAGTTTGAAGAGTGAATCATTTTTGATAGTGATCTGGTAACCATCGAATTCAGTTGTCAGACTTTCAAACTCCTGAGCTACTTGTTCTTTTTCAAAATTCATCATCTCAATTACTTCAACCATCTCGGTTTCATTCTTATTGGCTTTGTTTACAAAATAAACAACTGCTACTATTAAGGTAATAATAACAACAACTGCAAGTACTGATAATATAATAATATTGTTTTTTTTCATAAAAGGAATTATAGTTACGAGTAAAAAAGTTACGAGTTACGAGTTCGTGAAACAGTAAACGGTAAACAGTAAATAAGGAAACGAGGAAACAAGTTAACGAGTAAATTGTAAGATTTAAGTTCATGAAGTTAGAAAATCTATCAAATTTCAAATGGAGTACTCGACATCCCGACTTTTCGGGACTCTTCAAATTCCAAACTTTTCAATTATAAATACGGTATAATCTTTTCCAATTTAACTCCTCGTGAGCCTTTGATAAGTATATAATTTTTATTTAATAATTCACTTTCACTAATCGCTTCAATCAGTTGTTCTACTGTTTCGTAGGTGGAATAGGACGAGTTTGCTTTCAGAAATCGCAATCCCACTAAAAAAACTTTATCGAAACTAAATTGATTAATCAATTCAATAATAGCTTGATGTTCTTCTTCCGATTGCGAGCCAAGTTCAAACATATCACCAATTATCAGCACTTTTGGACTAACTGCCATTGAGCCGAAATTTTCTATCGCCGCCCGCAGACTTGTTGGGTTGGCATTATACGCATCAGCTATTAATGTATTCCGTTCGGTAACTGTGAGTTGTGAACGGTTATTCGTTGGATTGTATTTTTCAATTCCCGCTTTTATCTCAGCAAGATTCAACCCTTGATGCCAAGCGATACTAACAGCTGCCAGTACGTTTTCTGCATTGTAAGCCCCGATCAGATTTGTTTTCAAGTCTATTGTTTGTCCTGAAACACTGCATTCCATTTCTAAGAATAGTGAAGTGGAATTTACTTTCCCCGTGATTTTATCTTTTGAAGGATTCGACATCAAACTGTAGCTAATTACGTTTGAATTATTCTCAAGAATAAATCCCGCCTTGGAAGCCATTTCACGCAAATATAAATTATCGCTATTGATAAAAATGCCTTTTCCATGGGCAAGAATATTATCGTAAAGTTCAGCCTTGGTTTTTTGTACCCCTTCGAACGAACCAAAACCTTCGAGATGTGCTTTGCCCACATTGGTTATTAAGCCATAATCGGGACAAGCAATTTCTGATAGTTCTTTAATATCCCCTAGGTGATTTGCACCCATTTCAATCACTGCAATATCATGTTCGGGTTTCATTTGCAACAAAGTGAGCGGCACTCCAATGTGATTGTTGAAATTTCCTTGGGTAAATAAAACATTGAATTTTTCGCTTAGTACAGAGGCAATTAACTCTTTTGTCGTTGTTTTTCCGTTCGTGCCTGTTATCCCAATAACCTTCGTTCCAACTATTTTCCTGTGTTTGGTAGCCAATTCCTGCAATGCAGTTAATACCTTATCAACTAATATGTAACGATCATCAATAGCGTATTTCTCATCGTCGATTACCGCAAAAGCACAACCATTTTCCAAGGCTTTGGCAGCAAAACTATTGGCATCAAAATTCTCACCTTTCAGGGCAAAAAATATAGCGTTTTCCAGACAGTTGCGGCTGTCGGTACATATAATCGGATATTGTTGGAAAATTGAATAAAGTTCCATTTTATTTTTTTTCAATATGTCTAAACATTTGGAATACTCTTAAGAAACAAAGAGTTTTCAGACAGGATTTACTCCCGATAGCTATCGTGGATTACAGGATATCAGCTCTCAAAAAATTGTAAATAGAAAATATTTCTTTGCCTTAGCCTTAGCCTCCGCCTTTTTGTCCACTCTTCAATAGTAAATAGTAAATGTCTAAATAGTTCTACTTTACTAATTTAGAATTTCGACCCCCAAACCCCCAAAAGGGGGATTAAGAAGCAGTTTGTATTAGTTTAAATTACGAAAATCACCTATTTATTCCACTCTTAAGCCCCCTTTTGGGGGTCAATATAAAATTGTTTTTTTTTATTTTAGTAAAGTAAAAATAGTAAATTCTTCTTTGCTATCCACTTATAAATTAAACGTATGAGCTGCAAAAGTAAGCATAAATCTATGATTAAAAGATATAGGATTTATAATATTAATAAAAAAAGCTAAACCTTGCAATGATTCAGCTTTATTGAGAAGATTTTGAATTGTAGTTGTGTTAAAACTGATAAGCAACCGACACAAACCAGCCACTCTGTCGCAGACTTAGACTGGAATCTATGCGGTTGATACTGTTGATGCCAAAATTATAACCACCTTTTATTTGATAATCTTTCCATTGAACGCCGCCACCCAGCACCATTTGGAAATTGATCCTATGGATTAGTGCGTTCTTGTACAAGTCATTATTGGAATATTCTGTATTAACTATTTTGGGATAAAACCCTTTTTGTACATCTGACATATAAACCTGTACTTTTTGAGGTTGAGCTAGGCCAATATTTAAATTCGGACCAGCAAAAGCAATCAATTTTAGATTCTTACCGAGTGCTAAATTATAATTGATTTGCAAGGGGATATCAATGGAATGCGCAAAAGTTTTGTATCGAACCGAATCGCTAACTGTATAATTCTGAACCTTATTGGAGTAAACCAAAGAATATAAAGCTCCTGTAAGGAAACTGAGATTGTGCTTTAAATCAAATTCAACAGTTGCACCAATTCTAGCACCGTTAAAATAAGTAGTACTGAATTGACTCCCGTATTGTTTCGGATTAGTTGAGCCAATTTCTAGGCGATATGTTCTAGCACCAGCTGTTCGGCTTTTAACGGAATCAGTTGCAGTGGAGCCAAGCTCTAAGCGCTGTGTTTGGGCGCTGACTAATTGAAAAGAAATTAGCGTGATGATTAGTAATAATCGTGTTTTAAATTTCATTGTTTGAGTTTTTTCTCCACATTTTTAATAATGGGTACAAAGATATATTTTTTTAATTGAACGCTTTCAACAAAAAATGTTGGTGCAGTCTAAATAGTGTGAAATGATATGTTTTTTGCAAAAATTAAATTTACAAATCGAAGTAATTATAGTTTTGATACCACTTTCACTACGGAGAATACAATATACCAGATAATTATTAAACTAATTCCTTCAACTCCAAAAGAGCCGATTGATGCACCTGCACCTGCTAAAAATACAATTTGAGTAATATTTTGTTTATCCTTTAATTTAACAATTTTGAGTGAAAACATGGGTAACTCGGATACCAAAAGTAAGCTAAAAAAGACAATTAGCACCAATACAACCCAAGGATAAGCGACAGCAAAATGAGTATAAGAATAGGCAAAGCCTATCCAAAAAATAGCATTAGCGGGAGTTGGTAACCCTAAAAAAGAAGTCGTCTGGCGTGTATCCACATTAAATTTGGCCAACCGTAACGCTGAAAATATCGGGATTATAAAACCAGAAAAAGCAACCCAAGAAGGGAGATTTGAAGCTGACAACAAGCTAAATGCCAATGCGCCAGGAGCAAGTCCAAAACTTACCATATCGGCTAAGGAATCCAATTGCTTCCCAATTTCAGAATATGCTTTGAGTAAGCGAGCCGCAAAGCCATCTAAAAAATCGAATACGGCCGCTGCGGATACTAAAATAAGAACTGTAAGGTATTCCGATTGAAAAGCGTAATAAACAGCCAGACTTCCTGCCATTAAATTCAGGCAAGTAATGAAATTCGGGATATGTTTTTTTATCATTTTTTTATAATTAATCGAGCTCAATTTATCTTGACAAATATATGAATTAATTTTGGGAATAAAGGATTTGTTTAACAATTTATTCATTGAGATATACTAAAAAAACATCTATTATTACAGTTCCAATCCGTCAATCCCGTTTGGACGGGATGTACGGGAGTTGCGTTCATGATCTACGCATCGTATTACAGATGTTAGCGTCAAAACAGCCTAAAAACAACATTAAAACAGCATTCTATTCAAATAAATTTGGCCTTAATTTTTTAGCTTCATCTAAACTCAAAAGATTTACTTTCTTGACTTGTTTATCACGTAGAGCTTGATATTCAGCATTTATTTCAGCCACAAAGTTGTGATGTGTTTTTTCATTCATTAGCTGCGAAACGATAAAAGTATTAAGCGAAGCATCTTTTACATACACGACCGGACCTTTGTAATTAGGTGCAATTTTAACGGCAGTATGAATTTTGGAAGTAGTTGCTCCACCTATTAGAAGCGGAATTTTCAAACCTGCTTTTTCCATGGCAGCGGCTACCATGGTCATCTCTTCCAGCGAAGGAGTAATCAAACCACTAACTCCCAAAATATCAACTTTTTCGTTGATAGCCGTTTGTATAATTTTTTCGGTAGGAACCATTACGCCTAAGTCAATGACTTCAAAGTTGTTACAAGCCAAAACCACTCCAACTATATTTTTACCAATATCATGTACATCACCTTTAACGGTGGCAATCAAGAATTTACCCGCCGATGAACTTTGCCCTGGAACTTTTTGCTTTTCAATTTCAGGTTGAATAATTGCAACGGCTTTTTTCATCGTTCGAGCTGTTTTTACCACCTGAGGCAAGAACATTTTACCCGCACCAAACAATTCACCCACGATATTCATTCCGCTCATCAAAGGTTGTTCGATAATTTCAATCGCAGTATCGTATTTTGTTAGCGCCTCGGCCAAATCCACTTCAAGAAATTCGCTAATTCCTTTAATTAATGAGTATTCCAATCTTCCTTGCAAATCTCTCGAACGCCATTCATCTACTTTTTCTACTTTCTCGCCTGAGTCTTGTTGTTTCACTTTTTCGGCCAACTCAATCATCCGTTCAGTGGCATCAGATCTTCTGTTCAACACAATATCTTCAACATGTTCCAATAAAATAGGATCAATATCCTCATAAATCTGCAGCATACCAGCATTTACGATTCCCATATCCATGCCTTCTTTAATGGCATAATACAAAAATACGGAATGAATGGCTTCACGAACCAAATTGTTTCCACGGAACGAAAAAGAAAGATTACTAACGCCACCACTTATTTTGGCATAAGGTAGATTGTCTTTTATCCATCGAATTGCATTGATGAAATCTACTCCATAATTGCTATGTTCCTCTATTCCGGTGGCTATAGCTAATACATTTGGATCAAAAATAATATCCTGAGGCGGAAAATCAACCACATCAACCAACAGCCGATATGCTCTCGTACAAATCTGTGTTTTACGCTCAAAACTATCCGCTTGACCTCGTTCGTCGAAAGCCATAACCACCACAGCAGCGCCATATTTGCGAATCTGACGGGCTTTGTTGATAAAATCTGCTTCGCCTTCTTTCAGACTGATGGAGTTCACAATACATTTACCTTGAATACACTTCAAACCAGCTTCTATCACTTCCCATTTTGAAGAGTCGATCATAATTGGAATACGCGAAATTTCAGGCTCTGACACGAGATAATTTAGGAAAGTTGTCATTTCTTGCTTGGACTCCAGCATGGCATCGTCCATGTTTATATCAATAATCTGAGCACCATCCTCTACTTGTTTGCGAGCAATGGTTAAGGCTTCCTCGTATTTTTTCTCATTGATAAGTCGCAAGAATTTCTTAGACCCAGCCACATTGCATCGCTCACCGATATTAACGAACAAAGAATCGGCATTAATTTCCAATTCTTCTAAACCGCTCAACAACAAATTATTGCTTTTTACAGCAGGTTTCCTAATTTCAATATCCTTAATTAGTTCCTGATATTGAGCTATGTGTTCGGGTGTAGTACCACAACAACCACCGATAATATTCACTAATTTTTCATCGAAATAATCTTTTACTTGTGCTGCCATTGTTTCTGGCGTTTCATCGTATTCGCCAAACTGGTTAGGAAGTCCCGCGTTGGGATAAGCGCTTACGAACCAAGGAGATTTCTTGCTGATTTCTTGTAAATAAGGCATTAAATCTTTGGCACCAAATGAGCAATTAAGTCCTACCGAAAGCAAATTAGCATGACCAATAGAAGCCAAAAATGCG
>JBBSCW010000016.1:0-22653 GCA_038249855.1 Bacteroidales bacterium | reverse complement strand
ATTTCGAGCATCCAAACATAAAACCTGAGCATTATCAAGCAGTCTTACTTCAATAGTCGCAGTATCGTTTTGCTGAGCTATTTTTTTTAAAGTCAACAAAGCTGGTTTAGCCCATTTTTCTGTCTGATAATATTGAGTTATCTCATCAGTTACCGAAACTTTCCCCTTTTTGGCAATTACTTTTATTGTGTTTTCTCCTTGATTATAAACCACATTCCAACGCAAACCAGCTGCTGGGAAATCTTGTGAATTACGTTTTTTAACGCCTAAACTCTTTCCATTGACGAACAGTTCGGCTTCGGAACAATTAGAATAAACCTTGACCATCTTTTCTTCGTTCAATTCGCCCCACCGAGTTGGCCAACTATGACCATAAATATGAACCATTGGCTTATCAGTCCAATAAGATTGAAAAACAAAATACGCCTCTTTTTTAGTACCATCACGCTCTACAACTCCTTTCTGATTCATATAAGGTACTGGATTTTCAGGGCGAACTGGAGTAGAAAAGTCTTTAAAAATCCATGCTGCCGATCCAGTCAAATTAGGCATAGTTTCTTGCTCTTTCAAATGCCAATCGAACAAATTGCAAATGTAGGATTCACTCCAATCACCATCTTTCGACACACGAGCTGCTCCTCCAAATAATGCAGCATCACCCAAACGTTCATCGGCACCACTTCCAGTTTTGATGTTTTGCAAACCTTTGTCAGGGACTTCGGAATGTCGTCCAGCATGACTATCACCTCCCCATTCGGCATGAAAAAAATGTTTAACTCGTGCGATTTCTGTTTCAGTTGTAGCCTTGTATTCAGTATAAACACCTCGATACCAACCGGCCCAGATAGAGGGCGAATAAACATCCGGAATATCTTTACAAAAATCGCAACGACGGATAGAGGTCTTTCGAGTAGGATCAAGTTGGTGAGCTAAATCATTGAGTTCCGACATGAAATCTTGGATTTTTTTCTCATCAAATTCGCTAAAATCGTTGGGCCAATCGTTCTCATTTCCTAATCCCCAGAGTATAATAGACGGATGATCACGATGCTGATTTATCATATTGCTCATCATTTGCCGAGCTTGCGATTTATATTTATCTCCGCCCAAACCACCACGGCACCAAGGAATTTCTTCCCAAACCAAAATGCCAAGACTATCACACAAATTCAGAAAAGTTGAAGATTGTTGGTAATGTCCCAAGCGAATAAAATTCACACCCATATCTTTCATCAATTGAATTTCGTTCCGCATCATAGCATCAGTAAGAGCTGCTCCTACGCCTGCATGATCCTCGTGTCGGTGGGTGCCACGAAGCAATAATCTTTCGCCATTTAGCTTGAAAGGGCCTTTTTCCACAAATTCAAAATTACGAAAACCCACTTTTTTAGTGAGTTGCTGTTCACCATCTTGCGAACTAATTTTCAGTTGACAACTATATAAATTTGGTTCCATTGGAGACCAGAGTGCAATTTTTTTTGCATCAAATTCAACTACAGATTTATAACCTTTAAATACATTTATTTCTTGTGAATTACTGAAAATAATTTTCCCTTGAGGATTCATTATTTCAATATTAATATTCAGCTTTTCAGTTTTTGAAAAATTTGAAAGTTCTAACCCAACTTGAAATTTCCCAAGCTTTTTATTTAAATCTAATTCTGTAACCACATTCCAATCTTTGACAGCCAATGCTGGTCGATATTGTAAATGTAATGGACGATAAATACCACCATACAAATTAAAGTCAGACAAATCGGAAGGAATCATTTCCAAATCGCGTGAATTATCACAACGGATTGATAGTGGAATTTGACCTTTAAAAGCCAGTGAAGTTTTTTTATCCTTTAAAAAATCCGCAACAGCATCCGTAATATCCACAGTCCATTCATCATAACCGCCTGTATGTGAGCCAACTTTTGTTGTATAGATATAAACATCAGTTTTTTGACCAGCGCCATCAAAATGCAGCAATGTACGTCCATTAGCAAAAGGATTCTTTATATCGAGCTGTGTTTTATACCATGTCGGTCCTTGATAATAATTTACATCAGGGTCTACCGCATCCATAGCATTCACACAATGAGGTAGTTGCACACTTTCCCACAAAGGCACAGTTTCGGGTTGTCCAACTTTCGCTGGCCGAACTGCTTCCCAAATTCCACCCAAATCACTTTTCAAAAATTGCCAATTGTCGGTTAAACGAATATCCGTAACTGGATTTGCATAAATTACCGTTGCAGAAAACAATAGGATAAAAGTCAATGCAAAAGAATGTAAATGTTTCATGAAGTTATATTTATATTGATATGATTTTTTTTGTAAAAACTTTATTTCCAGAAGAAAAGCGAGCAAAATAAATTCCAGATTTTAAATCGTTGATTTTGATACTAACTTGATATTTTCCAACTGATTGTAATTCTGCAGGTTGATATGTATATATTAATTGACCATTCAGGTTAATTAATTCAAGTTTAATGTTTTGGACTTCACTGATCAAATACTCCAAAAGTGCTTGATTTTTCCCAATAAATTTAAACGAAAATGATTCTTTATTATCTATTAATTGGGTAATACTTGTCAATGGTTCTTCGTAAATAGAAAAATAATCAAAACGCAAAGATTCATCGCGTAAATCAGATGGAGTATTTAAACTACGATAGATTCCCCATTTAGGTCGTAAAAATGTATTATCAGACCTATAGGTAAGCATCTTATTATTAGTGTAATTCATAATAGTACTGCCATCGCTCACCTTTTTAATTACCATAGAATATGTTCCATTTACATTATCTAATTTGATTCGTTCAGTAGCTTCAACCCAAGTATTTTCAAATAATGATAAATTAACTTGTGTAAGTTTTTGTGAACTTTCAGCAGAACTTTTATAATAATTCAACTCCAATTTATTGGGATTGCCTTTACGAGCTGTTAACACAAAAAGTGGATCAGACTCATCGCCGCCAACTGCTTTTATTTGATGAATATGTGTAAAACTTGACGAAACCTTAAACCCTGAAGGAACTTTAAACCGCCATTTATAGATTACAGTTTCTCCTGGAACACCTTTCAAATAATCGGGCGAGGCATCATAGGTCTTAATTTCAACCCTTTGGCGATCGAAATAAATACAACGATCATTATCGGGAGTAACATGGATATAAAATTCAAAAACATATTTTTTCAAATCATCGTCCCACACTTCTGCAATATGCCGACCAAATTCAGGATGAGCACATTCAGCACTTTCCACCACATCGCCTCCATTAGGTGCAAAAACACTATTGATCAACTCATAGGTATTTCCCGGACCATTGGCTTCGAGAATAGTTTGAGCAAATGTTTGATTTGACAAAACGAACACAGCAATTATTAAGAATTTATACTTCATTTTCGATTAGATAAATAGGAAACGTGTGGACAAGGAAACGAAGAAACGAGGAAGAAAAATGTGCAACAATGATAATTTCATCATGATTAATTAACAATTCACAAAATATTAATCATTATTTTAAAAATTTCAAACTCTTCAAATTCCAAATTTCAAACCTTTTTTCAATAAACTATATCTTTTCATAGCTTCCAAATAATAATAATCGGCATAACTCAAAGGGGCATCAATTTCATCTTTTTTCGGCCAATTTCCAGTACAATGTTTCAATAAGAACAGTCCATTTTCTCCTTTTTTTGCCAAATATTTGTCCGATGATAAATTCTTTAAAATAATTTCAGCAACTTTAAAATAATCATTTTTTTCATTCACATAGTTGCTTAATTCTAACAAAGCTGAGGCGTATACAGCTGCTGCTGAGGCATCGCGTGGTTCATTTGGAATATTGGGTGCATCAAAATCCCAATAAGGAATCTTATCTTTTGGTAAATGCGGGTGATTTAAAATAAAAGAAGCTACTTTTTTTGCTTGTTCAAGATATTCAGGTTTTTTTGTTTCTCGATACATCATAGTATAACCGTACAACGCCCAGCCCTGACCACGAGCCCACGAAGAATTATCCGCAAAACCTTGATGCGTTTGTTTGTTGATAACCTTACCTGAAACGCTATCGTAATTCACTACATGATAGCAACTATAATCCTCTCTGAAATGATTTTGCATCGTTTTATCGGCATGTGAAATGCTGGCATTTATCATATTTACATTTCCAGTCATTTTTCCAACTTCACATAAATACTCCAAATTGAGCATATTATCTATAATCACTGGATATTGCCAATTTCCAAAATCCCACGAACGAATTAAACCTACACTTGGTTTATATCTTTTCATAAGTTTATTAGCTCCAGTTATCATAAGGTCTTTATACGCCTTGTTAGCGGTTATTCTAAATCCATTCCCATAGCTACAATTTATCAAAAAACCAAGATCGTGCGTATTGGTGCGATATTGAACACCTTCCAATAAACGAGTATAATGGTCAGCTTCAATTTTGAGTTTTTCGTTTTTAGTCAACTCGTAAATGTACCAAAGCGAACCAGAAAAAAAGCCACTAGTCCAGTCAGTTATAGCTACAAATGTAACTTTTCCGTGTTGATATGTACGTGGGTTTTTGTTTTCTGGTTTGTATACATCAGTAGCTAAAAGCATTTGTTCTTCTGAACGAATAATTGCTTTTTTAAACCATTTGGGTTGATTTGACTTTTTGGCTTCAATATTTAAGTTGAAAACAAAAAGAAGTAATAAAATTAATTTTAAGAGTGGTGATTTCATTTTATATTATTTATCGTTTAAATTTTTTTATCCATAACATAGGGTATTTCACAGGCATATTTCTAAGACTTTCGTCGCTCGGAAAACCTGCATTGCACTTTTGCCATATCGTAATCCAATCTGGTTCATTTTGAATTAGAGCAGCGATAAACATAAATGGGCGACGGCCGGGTTGTTCATCCCAAAATAAAATATCGGATGGAAAAGACCATTTCGTTTTATCATCTACAAAGGGTTTCATAAAGTTTACGCCCAATTGCATTCCACGACCATCGGCTAATTTATAATTCCATGCATTAAAATTTTTGTCGGTTAATAAATAAGTCAAGGTAGCAAAACCATCCAAACAAAAAAGTGAATAAGAATAGGGCTTAGTTCTTTCTAATTCAAGTGGCAAACTTCCATCATTAGCCATTTGAGTTGGTAATAAAATGTTAGTATAATGACTTTTACATTTATCAAGTATCGTTTCATTACCCACAAAACGAGCATAAGCCGCCACTTGCGCATGCCACCATGTTCCGTGATTATTTTTGGCGTTCATTTCGTCAATTCCGTATGGATGGGTATTCAACCACAACATAAAATTGCGGAACCAAGCATGTATTTTTTTATTCTCAGATTTGCTCAGAAAAGCTGTTTTTGCCAAAACTTCAACAGATTTAGTTACTTCTATAAATGGTATTGCGTCAATAATACCAATTCCACGCCCCGTATTCACGCCTTTAATTGCCTGTGAATAAAGCATATTCGGATTCATTTGGGTTTCCGAATCCACAAACCACGCTTTTAAATGTTTGACTGCCGATTTTGCATATTTTTCTTCGCCAGTCAATAAATAAGCAGATGTTAAAGAACCAACTATCAATGAAAGTCGACTAATTGCTTGTCGGTGATGATCAAAATTATCCGGATTGTTTACACCGTCTTTTCTGATATAAGGGCCATCCAAATCATTCGGATTTGGCCACCAATAAGTACCTTCAGAGTAATAATCGTGAATGCCTCCATCACTTCGGATGCTGGTATGGGCTGTTACTGTAATTGGCTTTTCACTCAGAAAATTTTCGGCTAAGGGTATAACCCTAATTTTTTCTGATTCGATAATTTCCGTCTGAATCTGATCCTTTTGGACGCAATTTTTTGAATTCGAATAAAAATTAAACGAAAATAAAAATACTACAATTATTATTCTGGAAGTTTTGTATTGCATTGTTCTGATTATTAAACTAAAAGTTAATATATTCTAAATCATTCAAAACATATTTTAAATCTATTGAATACCAATATTTTTCCCGACTGTACCTTTTCCTTTTAAAATTGAATTCTCCGAAAGTCTATAACTATCTCCTTCAAAACCAGGATTTGCAAATATCAATTCAGAGGAACTTGCTCCTTTGACAAATTCGGGTTTCGCACAATTGTAAAAACATGAATTTGAAACATTATTGTACAAATACCACAACAAGAATGAAGATTTAGCCTGAGAATTTGTAAAAATAGAATTACTGATTTTCACATACATAATACGCGATAATTTTAATATAGCTTTGCTATCGGCTTTTCCAACTTTGTCGAACACACAATGATTCAGCTCAAGCGAGCCACCAATGGTCGATTCATCGTTTCCTCCACGATAGAAATCAATTGCATAATCGGTAATATTTGAAAAGACGGAGTTAGATAAAATAACTTTTTCAGCATTATATTTTCCGTCTTCTAATTCTTTGTGGAGGTTTATGCCAGCAATACATTCGTGGATTTTGGAATTTGAAATTACAACTGAATCGGCCATGCTACAATACGAACTACTAAAAACTGATCCCTCGTTTACATTAAAACCCGAAATATCGCAATTATTTATAAATAGAGAAAAACGAACCGACTGATCAGGTGCAAAGAAAGCAAATTTTGGTGAAAGATTCCCGTTATTACCGTCTATTTTTATATTTTCAACAGTCAACTTTACATCAGAGCTGAATTCAAACATAGATTCATTTAAACTTGCAGCTTGCATTTTTAATATAGCATTGGAATTTGCAGATGAAGAAATGGTCAAGCTTTTTGTAAGCAATATTTTATTTTTCAAAATATGAGTTCCAGCATCGAGCAAAAGAATATCTCCTGCATTGGCTTTGTTAATAGCATCACCTAAATTGTTTTTTCCAGCTGTAACGTTAATAGTTTGTACCGATGTGATTTTCTTTCTTGAATCATTTTCCAGTTTATACCATCTTGGACCACAGTTATTTGCGGTAGCAGGCATTTTATTCGCTTTCAAAATGCTTTTTTTGAATGCTCCAACAAACGGTTTGATTAGCTTAGTGTTAATTTTATTAGATTTATCAACAACAATAAGTTCGGCTTTTGCATTTGTATTAATTGTTTTAATATCTTTACTACAAGCATTTTGCACACTTCCTTCTATATTTCCAGCATCATTTAATGTTCCTTTTTTACTGATTAACAAATTGTTTTGGAATATAAAACCATCAGTAGAATCAAACGTTTTAATTACTTCATTTTGGTCAGGACTATACACCAAATTATTCACAACCCAAGTATTTTGAGGTGCAACAATTCTGTTTCGCTCACTTACACCCACACAGAAATTCCAAGGAAGTGCACATTCGTTGAAAGTGTTGTTGGCGAAAAGTACGTTTCTTACAGGTGCATAACCTGAAGCTGGCGAATTTGGGATTCCGTTCATTACCGTAAGTGGCGAACGAAATTCATCACCACGTAACTTATAAAAATAATTATCGGTAACTATATGACCTTCGTTAATAATACGAACTCCACCCGTAAATGGTTTATCATTACCAATAAACCAGTTTCCTTTCACTGTATTTCTGTCGCCATGACGAAGTACTACGCTACCTTCGCATTCGTAAAAAGTATTGTTCGATATATTATTGTCCGATGACTTAATGGAAACAATTTCAACTTCGCCGCTACAACGATCAAAATAATTATTCCAGATCTTTGTTTGTGAGCTATTTGTACAAACATGACTTGTTCCTACACGGAGTGTTTCTCCTGTATTTGAGCCTAAACGTAGGCGTGGACCAAAATAGTTATTTCGTATTATATGATTGTTTTCGATGCTTCGTTCATCATCAGGACAAACAATAAATGTAGTTCCTAAATTTGTTTTCCCTGCGATATAACAATTTGATACTTCGTTATTTTTCCCCCACATGCTAATCCAGTTATCTTCTGTCTCGCGAATAGGTTGATTAAAATTATCAATTACACAATTATAAACTCCACAATGATTGGCATACTCTTTTTCCGACGTTTTGAAAAGAATTACTGTTTTAGTGGGAGTATATCCATTTTTAAAAACAAGCCCCTCAATATCAAGATATTCTCCTGATATGGAGAGATTTGAAACACCAATGATAATTACCTTTCCGGGAGTTTCCGCTTTCAGCTTTATATGTCTCTTTTCTGTACCGCGTGCTTTAAAAACTAATTGTACATCCGTCCAGTTAGCATTAGCCATTTCAATACAATCGCCTGACATCACAGTTTTTAAACTATTATTAAACTCAATAATATTAGTTACTTTATATACTTTTGCTCCGACCGTTGTGACAAAAAAAGAGACAAAAAGAAAAATAAGTTTGATATAGAATTTCATAAGAATAAATTTAAAGAATAACAACTACCTAAATTTCCAAAGGAAATTTATAGATTGTTGGATATTTGAAGAAAAAAAAAAATGAAAATGTTATTTTAACCCGATATTACATCCATCTAATGCTTTTGAAACTAATTTTGATTTTTCAGATAGAACAAAACTTTTCTTTTCAAATTTTGGATTATCAAAAAGAATAGCATTAGAAACAGCTCCATTTTCAAGCTTGGGTTTATTACAATTATAAAAACAACTATTTAAGACTGTATTTTTTGAACCAGTAAGTTTGACAACTGTTTTGGACATTGAATTACTGAAAATTGAGTTTTGAATAGCAACTTTTACAATATTAGTTAGTTTTAAAACGTATTGTTTTTCATCTCCCCCAACATTATCGAAAACACAATGGTCTATTAAGAGTGAACCACCTAAAGTTGATTCATCGTTACCGCCACGGTAAAAATCCAACGCATATTGAGTGATATTGCTGAAAACAGTATTATCCAATACTAAATTTTCAACACTGTATTTTCCAACATCGTCTTTTTCTTCACCAAGACTAATAGCTCTGTATGAATCCCTTAGAATAGAGTTTGAAATTTTTAATGAATCGGCAATTGAACCTTTGTAAGCTTTAATAATAGCACCTGACTCAACATTTAGATCATAAATCTCGCAATTATTAAGGAATAATGAATATCCATTTGCACCTTCTTTGGCTGAAGTGATAATGTATTTTGCTGGAAATTTAGCCTTGCTGTCTGCATTCATTGCAACTCCATCAAAACTAACTCTCGCCTTTCCGTCAATTTCGAAAAAGCTATTATTGTCGCGTTCCGATTGCAATTTTATTACTGGTTTTGTTTTAGAATCATCACTTTTTATCGTCAAGTTTTTTGAAATAGCCACTTTATTTGTAATGATATATTCACCTGCTGATAATAACAAAATATCATTATTTCCAGCTTTTTTAATTGCTTTGGTTAAATTATCATCTCCTAATTCCACTTTAACTATTTTCCCAGGAGTCATTGATTTCTCAGCAGAAGCTACAGATTTATACCATTGTGGACCACAATTCATAGAAGTTGCAATTTCTACAGCTGGCTGAGCAACCTTGTTTTGTAATGCTCCAATCACAGCCTCGTCTCTTAACTGACCCACCAAATCGTATTTTACGTAAGGTAGTTTTTTTGCCTTTATTGTGGAATAAGGTATTTCTACACTCCAAACTTCAGTTAACATAACTTCACCCGATATACATCCGGCTTCGGTAGAAACTCCTTTGCTTGAAACCATTATATTGTTATTTAGACGAATACCATCAGTTTTGTCGTAGTATTTTATTAACTCAGATGTGTTCGGGCTATAAATCAAATTGTTCATCAATAAAGTACTTTCAGGTTTTACAGTTCGGTCTCTTTCGCCAAAACCAGCACCAAAAGCCAATGGGTACGCACAATCATACAAGGTATTATTAGCAATAACTACATTTTTCACTCCCAGATAGCCGTTGGCTGGAGTGTTAGGGATGCCATTCATAATGGTAATTCCGGATCGGAATCTATCACCACGCAGTTTGTAAAAAAAGTTATTATAAATCAAATGCCCTTCGTTTATAACACGAACTCCACCAGTATTTTCTTTCCCATTGCCTAAAAACCAGTTTCCTGAAACAGTTGCACGATTTCCATGGCGGATTGTCAATGTACCTTCGCATTCCAAAAATGTATTGTTCGAGTATTTATTATCGCTAGATTTATTAGAAATTATTTCTACTTCGCCATTACATTGCTCAAAGAGATTTCCCTCAACTATAGTTCCCGAACTGTTGTTACAAACATCACTGGTACCAATACGTATAGTTTCGCCACCATTGGCACCCAAGCGAGGACGTGCCCCGAAGTAATTACGGTAAATTAAATGTCCATTATTCATTGAATTTGAATCGTTTGGCCACACAACGAGCGTGGTTCCTTGATTCGATTTTCCAGCAAAATAACAATATTCGATAGTATTTTTCTTGCCCCACATACCTATCCACTTATCATCCGTATCTTTTGCTGGTTGATTGAATCGATCGATAACACATTCGCTTAACACGCTATTGTAAGCATAATCTTCCGAACTGGTTCTAAATTCTATCACTGTAGTTTTAGCTCCAAAACCATTTGTGAAAACCAATCCTGAAACATGAAGATAGTGACCCGAAAATTGAAACCGTGAAGTTCCTTCAATCCTTACTTTTCCTTTAGTTTCAGCAGTTAAATATATATATTTACCCTCCTGACCTTCACCTTTAAATTTAAACTCAACATCTTTCCACACACCGTTAGCCAATACGATAGAATCGCCGGGCTGCAGAGATTTAACTTTTTCGTTGAACTGAAAAATATCTTTCAGCTTGTATGTGGCTGCATGTGAAAAAGACATACAAGCTAAAACTGCAAATATCAGAATAGATTTTTTGAACTCCATAATATATTAATTAACAAACAATTAAATCAGAGCAAGACTAATTTAAAATTAAAAAGGACTTGTCGGACTTTTAACTCCGATAAGTCCTAAAAATAGTTTTTTTACTTTATTATTGCGGCTTGAAAAGTTGTTTTAGCAGTACTAAGTGTAACCACTGCTGCATCAATCGCCATTTGTACAGGTAAAGCCGAATCTCGAATTGCTTTTGCAGCTGTAATAGCAGCAGTTAACGCATCTTTTGCTGCTTGTGGAGCCTGTCCAGAAGCAGTACCAGCTGTCGTACTTGAATTTAAAGTTGTTAATTCAACAATTAAATCATTCAATGCTCTACGATCTGCAGTCCACAACGAGGTATTAAATAATTTCCCGTTAGCGGTCAAATTACTGCGTGATTTTACTAAATCGGCTATTGTAACATCTGCTTTATTAACAACTACAAGAGCATCATTCAAATCTTTCAAATAATTGACTTTATAGGGTTCAAAATTAGGAATATTAGTAGTTGTACTTTTAAAATCACCAGTGTTGAATCCTAACACACAAGCATTAACTTTTGAAATTTCAGAATCAACAAAAGTTTTAAGACTCACTTTATATTCATCCAATGTTTTGGGTGTTACTTCATTAGCAGTATCTGTACATGCGTTCATCCCTATTCCGAACACGAGTGCCAGCATAATTTTATATAAGTTTTTTATTAAGTATTTCATATTAAATTGATTAGTTTAATTAATAGGTATCATTTTGAGGTATCACCGTTTCGTTATTTGTAATTATTTCCGATTCAGGAATAGGTAATAATAATCTACCATTTACAAAATCACTTTCTTGTGGTGGGGTAATAGGATTAAAAGTACTGTAGAACAAAGTCCAATCAGTCTCAAAAATGTGTTTTTTCATTATTTCTATGGCTTTGTTTGGATTATTGTATGATTTATTCATACGCAATAAATCGTACCAACGTTGATTTTCAAACGCTAACTCCAAACGGCGTTCTTGATATACAGAATCCAATGCTTCAATTTTATTCGCAAAGTTTATATAAGGTTTTATACCAGCACGTGTTCTGATTTCGTTTACCAATGCGCGTGCATCATCAGGACTTGTGCCTTGTGCTAAAACTTCTGCTAATAACAGTTTTACATCTGCCATTCTTATTTCAATCCAATCGTTTTCAGCCTGTAAAGCTGCTGACTGCTTATCATCGTAAAATTTGTAAACCCAAAAATAGGTTTTATTTCCTAATACATTGGTGCTAAAACTAGTATTAGTACGGGTGTCAGCAGGGTTTGATCTGAATAGCGTTGCAATTTCTGTAGTTGGGCTATTGAATCCAAGTGGTGTTCCCACTTTTGTCCATTTTATGCCCGTGCCATAGGGTGCAAAAGATCCTGAGAATGGAGAACCTATACCATCGGAGCCACCTTTGTAACGTACAGCAAATATAATCTCACTGTTCATTTCGTTGGAGGTACTGAATATATTGGCGTAAGCACCAGTTCCAGTAAGCATTGTGTTTCCACTACTTGCAACTACTTCTTGAAGTAAAACTTTTGCAAGTGCTAAATTTGCATCTCCACCCAATGTCATATAAGCTTTTGCTAATAAAGATTTTGCAGCCCATTTGGTTACTCTTCCTTTATCAGCTGAACCATAAGTTGCAGGAGCTTCGCTTGATGCTTTAATTAAGTCAGGAATAATGATGTCGTTATAAATTTCTACAACTGGACGGCGTGTAAGTGTTTTAGCCTCATTTGGACCTATTACAGTTGTAATTTTAAACATATCGCCAAACAGAGTTACTAATTTATAATAATGTAAAGCCCTAATAAACAACAATTCTCCTTCATATTGAGCACGTAGAGTTTCATTCGTGATATATTTATTATCAGCTACCGAAGGTAATACAGCATTAACATTCTGGAGATTTTGAAACGCGGTATACCAATATACAAGTAAATCAGGATAAGTTGTTTGAGGTTTGAAGAAAGCTAAATCGCATAATTCGAGATTAGCAGTAGAACTTGTACCTGTCTGTGACATGTTCGTATTGTCACTCCTCAACTCTGTAAATTTCCATTCGTTAGCTACAGAATTAGCTAATCCAGAATAACTTCCTAACACACCAGCGTTGATACGTATTTGAGTTGTAAAATAGTTGTCTTGTGTCAATGCAGATTCTGGCGTTTCTGTCAGAAAATCACTACATCCTATCATGAAAATCGTGGACAACAATACGATTAATGTTAATATTTTATTTTTCATTTTTGTAAATTATTTTTAATCAAACAATAAAGTTTTAAAACCTTCATTGTTAATATGTTATCAATTAAAATGTTATATCCAAACCAACAGTAAAGGTTCTGTTCAATGGGAATGCTCCACGCTGATAACCATCTACCAAAGGGCTACCATAACTTGAACCACTGGTTTTACGTGCCTCAGGATTAATACCTCTATAATTAGAGGCAGTAAGATAAATCAGGTTTTGACCTGAAAAATAAGCCCTTACTCCACTTAATTTAATCTTATTAAGTAAAGTTTTTGGAAAAGTATATCCAAAGGATAAATCTCGTAAGGCAGCATACGAACCATCTTCTACACTATAATCAGTTTGTAATAAATCGCTACCCGAAGTGGTGTTTGAATAAACTGTTTTCCCGTTGCCAGGGAACATTGGACTTACAAAACGGTTAGTTGCATAGGCAGTATTATAACGCAATTGTTCGTTATAATAAACATTTCCATTGATTATTTCGAGTCCTTGTACACCCTGGAACATAAAACTCATGTCAAAATCTTTGTAATTGAATGTATTGGTAATTGCCCAAGTAAAATCAGGGAGTGGACTTCCAGTTACTTCGCGATCCTCTAAGTTAATCTTACCATCTTTATTAATATCTACTACTTTTACTCCACCAATTGTGGGCGAAAATTTTGTATAAACAAATGGTTTGCCATCAGATCCAGTAAGTGCTTTAGCTGCTGCAACGTCTTCGAAAGTTGTATAAACTCCATCGGTGCGGTATCCCCAATACTGAATAGAGGGTTGACCAACAATAGCAGCATAATCTTCACTTCTTTCACCCGTATTATCTTCTCTTAATTTATTGCCATAATTCAGTAAAGTGTTCTTATTATGGGATAAGTTGGCCGTAGTTTTCCATGTAAAAACTTTGTTGGTGATGTTTGTTGTCGACAATTCAAATTCGAGTCCTTTATTGTTTACTTTTCCAATATTATTCCAATAATACTTATGACCCGTAATATACATTGACGGCTGTAACAATAGCATTTGAATGGTGTTTGAATTATACATTTCGATACTTAAATTTAAGCGGCTGTCGAAAAATCCTAAATCGATTCCATAATTTGCTTCCGAAAGTTGCTCCCATGTTAATTCTGGGTTACCTAAAGCATCATTATTCGAGGCCATACCTTGTACAAGTACACCATTGCTCGATCCCAATACATAATTATTAGTATTAATTGAATTCATCCAAGCATACTGTGCTATTTTATTATTACCAGTAACACCCAAACTGGCACGAAGTTTAAGGTTCGATAGCCATTCATATTGTTTCATAAAACTTTCTTCCGAAACTCTCCATCCAATTGATCCTGCAGGGAAAGTACCCCATTGGTTTCCGGGTGCAAATTTAGAACTACCATCGGCACGAAAACTTGCAGATGCTAAATACTTACCCTGATAGGCATAAGTCAGACGACCAATCCCTGATACAAGTGCATCAGATGAGTACAGGGAAGTAACGCCATCGGCAGTAGAACTATTTAATAAAATTTTTCCTGCATAGTTGAAAGACAACACATCTTCATCAGGAAAATTTGTACCAATTATTTGATTGAATTTATTGTTGGTTTTTTGTATTGTAAAACCAGCCAAAGCTCCGAATTCATGTCCACCAATCTTTTTAGTATAATTCAGAGTGTTTTCCGACAATAAATCAGTTTTCATTGACATTTGACGATTTAAGGTATTTGGAACTCCTGCTTTGTTAGCACCTGTTTGTTCTTTTTTGTTGTACTCTTTAAATGCAAAATAAACACCATTTGAGGTCTTAAACTGTAAGTCTGGTGTAATATCTATTGCTATGTACATATTGGATTGTAACTTGTACTCATCAGTGAGAATACTTGTTTTATCACGTATCGAAACTGGGTTTTGGTTGGCCGAAGTCCATGGTGAAACACCATCCAAGTTCCATACTTCGTTGTTATAACCAAACCCGCTTAACTGTAATGTATAAAAATCGGGTACTTGTGCATATTCTCCAGCCACGGCACCATTTAACGCTGCTGTTGCTTGATTATGTCGTACTGGCATCCAGGATTGGAAACGCATATAATCCGTTAAATCAAGAGCTGCAGTTTCTTTGCGACTATAGGTTGGTGCTAAATTAATTCCTAAAGTAACCTTTTTAGAGAGGTTGGCGTCAATTTTAGCTTTAAAATTATATTTTTCGTAGCTACTATTTTCCATTACACCCAACTCATTATTATAATTTCCTGAAATATAATACTTTAAGTCCTTGGAACCTCCAGAGGCACTTAATTGATAGTTTTGGATGCTACCATGATCTCTCATACCTTCGTTCATCCAATCTGTCTCGGCATTTATATAATTCTTTTGAATAAAATAAGCAGCTCTCTCAGAATCTGTAATTTTATTATAAGCCATGGTTGCATTTGCTCCTGAAGTTATACCGTTTATTGATGGATCCATCTCACGTTGTGCTGCTTCCTGATACAACAAGGCTGTATATGCTTCTGTCGATAACATATCGGGCAGTTTTAATGCCTGACTAACACCTGTATACATTTTAAAGCTGTATTTTGGTTTTTTCGAATTACCACTCTTAGTCGTAACCAAAATAACGCCACCAGCAGCTCTTGACCCATATAAAGCAGAAGATGCTGCATCTTTCAATACTTCAATAGATTCCACATCACCCATACTTACCATCGAAAGTCCATCCTCTATAGGGAAACCATCCACTACAACCAATGGAGAAACATCAGCACTTATCGAACCCATACCACGCACCCTAATTTTAGGAGCTGCACCTGCTTCAGGATCTACTTTCATAATTTGCACTCCGGCTAATTTTCCTTGTAAGGCTTGATCAACACGCGAAACTGCAAGTTCGTCTAATTTATCATTTTTCAACGATGAAATAGCACCCGTTAAATGCGATTTTTTTTGTGCACCATAAGCCACAACCACTACTTCATCAATAGTTTTAGAATCCTCAAGCATCACAACATTAACAGTAGACTTCCCTGCTATTTCTTGTGTTATTGATTTATAACCAATATAAGAAAAAATTAAAATAGATTTTGAATTTGATACCTCAATGCTATATTTTCCATCAAAATCACTTATAGTACCAGTTTTGGCACCACTGACCAAAATATTCACTCCAATGAGCGGTTCTTTGTTGGAGTCAGTTATAGTTCCGCTCACTTTAAATTGTGCGAATGCTCCAGCTGTATTCAAACCCAAGAGAATGAATAACCACGTAACGTTTCTGAGAAATCGTCTACTGTTTTTGTTTTTTTTCATGTAAAAATTTATTATTAATTGTTTTTTAATGATTTAGAAGGAATAAAGTAGAACAAAATTGGTCAACCAATAATTTGGTCGACCAAAATTACACTATTGTTTTATATGTACAATAGGAAAAAGTCTTTTTTTTTCGATTTATGTTATTAAACATGTATTGCTCAAAAAAAATGCGAAATTGGATGTGGTATCATAAAAAAACCAACCATAAAAATGATCGGTTTTTTTATTGAAATACCTTAGAAGCATTCAAATTATCATATTGCCGTATTATCAAATTGGCATATTGACTCATTAGCACATTGTTATATCTATTTTACTATCCCAGCAAAGCCCATAAAAGCCATAGCCAAAAGTCCGGCAGTTAACAGTGCAGTTGGAGTACCTTCCATGGCTTTTGGCAAACGAACCAAACTGAGTTGCTCACGAATTCCAGCAAAAAGCACCAATGCTAAACCAAAACCAATGGCGGTAGAAATAGCAAATACCACACTTTCGAGCAATTGCATATCTTTCTGAATCACCAAAATAGCTACCCCAAGGATCGCACAATTGGTAGTAATAAGTGGTAAGAAAACACCCAATGCCTGATAAAGTGCAGGAGAAACTTTTTTAAGAATAATTTCGACCATCTGTACCAAAGCAGCAATGATCAAAATAAAAGTAATAGTCTGCAAAAATCCGATATTGAGAGGATCAAGAACTGATTTCTGAATAATATAGGTAAAAATAGTAGCAATGGTCATTACAAAGGCCACAGCTCCAGCCATACCCACGGCAGTTTCAATTCTTTTAGAAACTCCTAAAAATGGACAAATTCCAAGAAATTGTGACAACACGATGTTGTTAACAAAAACGGCACTGATGAAAATTAGAATGTATGTCATGATATTAATTATTTAGCGTTTAGTGTTCAGCGTTTGGCGTTTTATTAAAGAGTTTGAAATTTGTAATTTGAAAAGTTTGGAATTCTTATTTAGCAATCGTCTACTTGTTACCTTGTTAACTCGTCTACTATTTTTTTTGCCTTTGCCTCTGCCTTAGCCTTCCTACTCCTCGTTTACTTGTCTACTCGTCAACTCGTCTACTGCTACGCTTTTTTCAACTTATTAAATCCTGCAATCAAAAATCCTAAAACTATAAAAGCTCCTGGTGCAAGTACGAACAATAACATGCCGTAATGTTCCGGGAATATTGTTGCACTGAAAACTTTACCAGTCCCTAATAACTCGCGAGTTGCTCCTAGCACGGTGAGTGCTAAAGTAAAACCAAGCCCCATTCCTAATCCATCGAACATTGATTTTAAGACTGTATTTTTAGCTGCATAAGCTTCGGCACGACCTAACACGATACAGTTTACTACGATTAAGGGAATAAATAGCCCCAAACTCTCGTACAAAGCTGGCAGATAGGCTTGCATGGTCATTTCAACCACCGTTACGAAAGTGGCAATAATCACAACAAATGCAGGAATACGCACTTTATCGGGTATGATATTTTTAACTAATGAAATTGTCACATTGGATGCTACCAGCACAAAAGCAGTAGCCAAGCCCATACTAAAACCATTGATGGCCGAAGAAGTAGTCCCAAGTGTAGGACACATTCCCAACAACAACACAAATATTGGATTTTCTTTGATAATGCCGTTAAACAGCACTTTTAAATTTGAACTTTTGCTCATATGTATTTTCCTTTCGTGTTTTTAATTTTTGGTTGCAACTTGTGTAGAATCTGCTTTGGGAGGAGCTTTCATGGTAGCAGCTGCTGTTCCATAGGGAGCATTTATATTCCCTGCATACGCTTTGTATGCCACTCTGACTGCTTCTAAAAAAGCCCTAGAACTAATGGTAGCCGCCGTAATTGCATCTATATCTCCCCCATCTTTATTCACGGTCATATTGCTTGTCGCTGGATTTTTCCCTTTGATGTTTTGTTTGGCTTTATCGGTTTTGAACCAATCCACCATTTTTGTTCCTAATCCCGGAGTCTCTTTTTGTTCCAACACTGAATAGTCTACGATATTTCCAGCAACATCAAAACCAATCATGATTCTTATATCCCCACTAAATCCATTTTTTGAAGATGACTCTACGGCAGCCCCAACAAATTTATCGTTTTTATCGTAAGCCTTATAAACATTAAACATTCCTTCGCCATCCACTTCAACTGCTTCGGCTTCAGCAATTTTCTCAAAAGGAGGTAAAACCATTTTGATAGCATTCTCTTGTTTAGCCTTTTTCGATGCCTCAATGGGTGCCTTTGTTAATGTGTACATCGACCCTAATGTGAAGGCTGAGAATAGTGTGATACCCAACAGTACCAACAGCATATTCTTGAAACTCGATTCTAATTTAGCCATTATATTGTATAATAATTATTTAGTAACAGACTGTGGTTTAAACTTTTCTCCAAATCGCTTCGGTTTAATATAGGTATTGATAAGCGGTGTAAATGCATTCATAATCAGAATTGCAAATGAAACACCCTCAGGATATGCACCGAATGCACGAATAATTACGGTAATCACGCCAATACCAACACCAAAAACTAACATACCACGAGTATTCATGGGCGAAGTAACATAGTCGGTAGCCATAAAAACAGCACCCAACATCAAACCACCCGAAAATAAATGAATAACAGGGTTTGCGAATTTTTCAGGATTTGCACCATGCAAAATACCAGTAAATATCAAAACGGTAACTAAAATGCTGATAGGAATATGCCAGCTAATTACTTTTTTATAAAGCAAATAAACCAACCCGATTAATAAGGCTCCAGATGAAATTTCTCCCAAGGAACCGCCCATATTTCCGATTAGTAAATCCATTGTTTGTGGAATATCACTAAAATTTCCTTTAATCATGGCCAAAACAGTTGGTCCTGTTTGTGCATCAAGATATGAAGTAGTTAATGGTGTGGGAATCGGCCAAGAGGTCATTTGGACTGGAAAAGAAATAAGCAAAAATACGCGACCCACCAAAGCAGGATTGAATGGATTATTACCCAAACCACCAAAACTCATTTTACCAATTCCAATAGCCACGATTGAACCCACAATAATTATCCAGAGTGGAAGATTAGTTGGAAGATTCATGGCAAGCAACAAACCTGTCAAGGCTGCCGAACCATCCATAATACTTGTTTCAGTTTTCAGAACAAAGCGTTGAATAAAATACTCAATCACGATACAACTTACAACTGCCGTTAAAGTAACTATAAGTGCACCAAGACCGAAAAAATAAAAGCCGACTAACAAGGCCGGGATCAGTGCGATAATGACAGCCGTCATGTTTTTCGACACCGTATCGCCGCCGTGAATATGCGGAGCGGGCGAAATGATTAGTTTATCCATATATAAGAAGTTACGAGCAGCCCCCTAAATCCCCCAAGGGGGACTTAAAGACTTATACTGCATATATTTAGTAGAATTAATAATTATAAATAATGGAATTATGTATTGTCTTTATTTTTGTAATCAACAAAGAATAGTCAATTGCCTTAGAAAAATGATATGTAAGTTTAGTTTGTTAAGTCAAAGAAATGAGAGTGAAAAAAACAGCAAACAGCTAAACGCAAAACTCTTCAAATTTCAAACTTTTCAAATCCCAAACCCTTATAGAATATACTGCGTCTTATTCCCCTTTAGGGGTTAGGGGCAGACTAAACGTTGATTCTTCCCCTAATAATCCCTCCAACAGTTGATTTCCCGAATCGGATATAATCGAGCAAAGGACGATTGGAAGGACAAGTATAACTGCAACTTCCACATTCTATACAATCCATTACTCTTTCCTTTTCCATTTCAGGCCACATATTGCGTTCGCTCTGACCCATCAGCAAAAATGGCTCTAAGCCCATCGGACAAACTGTTACGCATTTTGTACAACGAATACAGTTTTTCATGGCTTTGCGGAGAGCTTCTTCATGTTGAATATATAAAATTCCTGCGCTTCCTTTGGCAGTAGGCACATCCAGTGTCATCAGCGAGCGGCCCATCATCGGACCACCACCAACAATTTTTCCTGTATCTTCAGGTACTCCACCCGATAGTTCTGCTATTTCGGAGAGCATAGTACCAATACGAACCCTGTAATTGCCAGGATTTGGAGCAGATTTACCAGATACGGTAACGATACGCTCCACCATCGGTTTATTTTTCTGAACTGCTTCGTAAATAGCGAATATAGTTCCTACGTTTTGAACCACAGTTCCAACTTCTATAGGAATTTTTCCACTTGGAACTTGGCGACCGATAACAGCATCAATCAACTGTTTTTCACCACCTTGTGGATATTGAACTTTAAGAGGAACAATTTCTATTCCCTTATAATTTTTGGCTAATTTGCGTAAATGGGCAATAGCATCAGGCTTATTGTTTTCAATGCCGATATAGGTTTTATCAACTCCCAACACACGCATCGCGATTTCAGTACCAACCATTATTTCTTCGCCTTTTTCGAGCATAAGTGCATCGTCGTTGGTAAGATAAGGCTCACATTCCACGGCATTTATAATCAGCGAGTCAGCCTTTTTGCCTGGAGGCGGGTTGAGTTTTACATGGGCGGGAAAAGTTGCACCACCCAACCCTACAATTCCTGCTTCTTGAATTTTCGCAAGTATTTCTTCTCTTGTAAGTGTACATTCACGTTTCAAATCAGAGCTTGTATCAATACCTTCCATCCACTCATCACCATCAACATCAATAAATACGGCTGGTCGACGATAGCCCGAAGCATCGAGTTGCACATCAAGCTTGGTTACTTTGCCCGAAACCGATGAATGGACATTGGCCGAAATAAAACCATTTGCCTTGCCAATAAGCTGTCCGGCTTTAACCAAATCACCCCTTTTCACAATCGCCTCACTCGGCGTACCGATATAATGCGACAATGGAATTACCACTTGTTTTGATAAAGCAACATCCTGTATTTTGATTCCGGCTGAAAATTTATTTTCTTTCGGGTGAATTCCACCAATTCTGAAAGTCTTCATTTTATATTCGTTTAGCGTTCGATTAGAACCCATTTTAAGAGTTTGAGATTTGAAAAGTTTGAAATTTGAAATTAAAAGAGCAGAGTTCTGTGTTTTGTGTTATGCTGTCTACTCGTTTACTTGTTTACTATTTAGCGTTTTGGGTTTAGCGTTTAGTGTTTAGTGTTCAGTGTTTAGGGTTTAGCGTTTAGGGTTTTGTGTTCAGCGTTTAGTGTTGGTGTTTCTTTTAATACTGCCAACAAACAATCCTGCGTCTTGAATTGTAAATCGTAAATGTTTAAATTGTAAATACCTCTAAATCGCTTTTTCCTCCACTTTTACTTTACGAGGTGGAAAATTCAATTCAACAATGGCATTGGTAGGGCAAACTTCCACACATTTGCGACAAAGTTTACATTTATCGTCATGAATAAATGCTAGGTTTTTACCAATTGTTATGGCATCGTATGGACAAACTTTTTCACATTTTCCACAAGCAATACAAGCTACTTCGCAATTCTTTTTAGCGATAGGTCCGCGTTCTTCATTGCGACAGCTAACATAGATTCGACGCGATTTTGGTCCTTTTTTACGCAATTCAATCAGTGTTTTAGGACAAGCACGCACACAAGCACCACAAGATGTACATTTGTCTTCGTCCACTTCTGGAAGTCGAGTTATTGGATTTACTTTGATAGCGTCAAATTCGCAAGATACTTCACAATCGCCTAAACCTAAGCAACCATAAGAGCAACCCGATTCGCCACTGTATAAATTATGTGCAATAAAACAATGTTTTACGCCATCATATTCGCTGGTGCGTGGACGGTGTTCGCAAGTTCCTCCGCACCGAACTACCGCCACAGTAGGAGCAGCAATTACAGCTTCGCGACCAAGAATACTGGCAACTGCACTCATCGTATCTGCACCGCCCACTGGGCAATTCAGTCCATCCATGGTTTCTGCTTTTACACAGGCATCGGCAAATGCACGACAACCTGGAAAACCGCAACCACCGCAGTTAGCAGCTGGTAAAGCAGCTTCCACTTCGTCGATGCGAACATCTTCGAAAACGTAGAATTTTTTAGCTACAAAAAATAGAATTATGGCTGAACCAGCACCCACAATACCTAAGGTAAGTAATGAAAACAATATTAAACTCATCGTATTGATATTTTACAAAAAAAAACTAATCTACAATAAATCAGCTCCTTATCTTCTCGACCTCGAAACGGAATTTGCTTT
>JBBSCW010000015.1:0-22809 GCA_038249855.1 Bacteroidales bacterium | reverse complement strand
TGGTGAAGAAGATTTATATGTAAGCTTAAAAGATTCCTTCGGCAATTGGACGGAGCCAAAGAATTTGGGTACCACCATTAATACGGAGGGTTTTGAGATTTCACCATTCTTGACTGAAGACAAGAAGCGATTATTTTTTTCCAGTAATGGGCATGGAGGTTTTGGGGATGCGGATATTTTTTATTGTGACAGGTTATATGATTCGTGGGAAACATGGGGTGCTCCAAAGAATTTGGGTGATAAGGTTAATTCATCTGCTTTTGAGGGATATTTTTTCTTGCATGATAGTATTGGATATTTTTCGAGTACCAGATTAAATGGACCAGCTGAGATTTATAAGACTTCAAAAGTAGAGCAAGAAAGATTTGTTAGGTCACAGAATGACGCTCAATATTTATCAAAGGAAGAGGTGCGTAGTTTAGTTCAAGTTGAGCCTGAGCTAATTTTCGAAAAGGGCACAAGCTATTTGACTGAAATCAACAAGTTGATTTTAAAAAAGATATTCTTGGCGGTTAGTAATAAGAAAGAGGTTCGTTGTACCCTAATTGCACTGAAGCCTGCTGGTCGCGTTGATTTGGAGTTATACCAGAACAGATTATTAACAGTACTCGATTATCTAAAAACTTTGGGTTTAGAGGGAAGCAGGGTATCACTAGGATTAGAAGATGAAAACACTACTGAAAAGGAGCGTGTGAAGATAAGGTTCTCTAAATGATATGTAACTACGGGAACTCTAAAATGTCTTATTTTTTGTAATTTCGCATATATTTTTATAAATGGACTTCTTAGCAATACTAAAAGCCCTGCAAAGGAAACTGTGGGTACTTATTAGCATTCCGATCATAACTGTTGTTTGTGCATTCTTTTTCATTTCATCTATGGACAAGAAGTATAAATCGACAGCGCAGATTGCTACAGGGTTTACAACTGATGATGCAGTAAAACTCAACGATGGATCCTCAAATCCTTTTGAGATTAGCACTAACTTTATCAACATCATTGAGTCAATGAACTCAGTTCCTGTTTTGAGTTTGGTATCCTATAGACTTGTATTGCATGATTTAGAAGACCCAACTCCTCATAGATCTTTTCAATCTGGAAAAGATTCTGAAGTAAATATTGAAGAGGAAAAATTTGTATGGGCTAAGGAAGAATTCAAGAAGAGATTGGATGAATTTCGACCTCTTAATTCTGTGGATGACAATGATCGACTTCTTTATGAAATATTGAAAGGTTATGAATATGATTATGAATCGATAGTAGAAAAACTTTGGATCCGTAGGGTTTCGACATCAGATTTTATTTCCGTTGACTTCACATCTGAAAATGCTTTTTTATCAGCACTGGCTGTGAATGCAGTGTGCGAGGAATTTATAAGATATAATAAGGCACTTAAGGTGGATAGATCATCGGAGTCAATTGAATTTTTAGAAGACCTAATGACTGAGAAGAAGAAAATCTTAGAAGAAAGAACTTCAAAACTTAACGAATATAAAGTTTCTAATAATGTATACAACTATGGTGCTGAGAGTGAAAGTAAAATATCGCTGATAGCAGATTACGAATTGAATAAGGAAAATGAAAGTAAAAAAATAAACGGGCTTGAACTCTCATTAACTTCATTGGAACAAAAGATTCAAGGATATGGCAAAGTTAACCAACAAGAAGTCCTGCAGGTAAATCAAAGAATCATTGATTTACGGAGAAAAATTTCAGACTTAAATAGCCAAGGTAGCGAGGTTAATAAAATTGAAATAAATCAGTTCCGTGATGAATTGCAACTTGAAGTAAGTAGGCTTGAGTCGATTAACAAGGGGCAGGTAGCTGATGACTTGAAGCAACTAGAAAAAGAGCGAGATCAGTTAAAACTTGAATTAAAGATTTCACAAGCGAATCTCAATTCTATAGAGCAATCCTTGCGAAAAATGAAATACGATGTCTCTGGCTTCGCATCAAAGGAAGCAACCTTAGCTGATTTAGATCGAAACGTAAAATTTGCAGCCGATGACTACGTAAGTGTTCAAGACAAATATAATACTGCAAAAAATAAAGCTTTGGTTATTGGTAGTTCGATTCGTCAAACCCTACAAGGTCAGCCTAGTTATGAAGCCGAGCCATCAAAAGCACTTTTGCTAATGGCATTAGCTGGTATTGGTAGTTTTACTTTATGTGTATTGGTGTTTGTGGGAATTGAGTATCTCGATTTTAGTATTAAGATACTTGCTAGATTAGATCGTTTAACTGGACTCAAGAGCATTGGTTCAATTAATTTAATTAAAACTAAGGAATTTAATTTAAGAAGCATTTTTCTTGAAAAAAAGTTAGATAAGGAGTCCGAGATCTTTGTGCATTTTCTTCGTAAACTTAGGTATGAAGTTCAATCCTCAAAAAACAAAGTATTTTTAATTACAAGTACTCAGGTTGGTGCTGGCAAATCATTTTTGATTGTATGCCTTTCTTACACGTTAAGTTTGATTAACAAAAGGGTTTTAATTATTGACACAAACTTTAGGCACAATTCATTAACGAAATTGTTACTTGATAAAAATGAAAATGTTAAACTTCTTAAAAAGGGAAGTTTTGGGGATGAGGAAAAATTGAATGAAGACAATGCTATTAATGTAAAGAAGGAAAATGATAGCGGCTTTGATTTTGATGAAAGTAGAAAAAAATCAAATAATCAGTTTAATACTGATAGCTCAACAAATGGAAAGAGACACACTAATGATGGTAATAGTATAATCCATAATACGGAGTTTAATGGGGTTGATATAATTGGAAATATTGGAGGAAAAGATTCTCCATCAGAAATTTTGGCGGGAAGAGATTTTAAGGAAGTCATTGATAATTTGATTACTCAATACGACTATATTTTAATGGAGGGCCCTTCATTAAATGAATATTCAGATACAAAAGAGTTAATCGACTACTCGGATAGAGTTATCACGGTTTTTGGTGCTGAGACAACTATCAATAATCGTGACAAGGAGTCTGTACAATATTTAAAATCGATAAAAGGAAAACTTTTAGGAACTGTACTAAACAAGGTCCAGCTTAAAGATTTATCCGTGTAGTAGTTAGGATCAAATCTAGAGGAATCGCTAAAATGAAAGTTTTCAATTCTTCAAATTGGGTCAAATCTGGCTTTTATTCAATTGGCTCTAGGTTGAGTACTCTTGTTTTTGGGTTTGGAAGTTTTTATTTCTTAATCAGAGCGCTATCGAAAAGTGATTTTGGGGCTTGGAGTATTTTCCTCACAATTACTACTATAGTGGAAATGTCTAGAAATGGATTGATTCAAAATGCACTGATTAAACTTTTGCATTCACATGATAGTGAATCCGCAAATAAAATTGCAACGGCTTCATGGGTAATTAATATTATATATTCTCTTATTGTTTATTTAATTCTGGTCATTTTTTCCTTTTTATTTCAGGAGGCTTTTGGTATGGCCGAGTTAACTTCAATGTTTATTTATTTTGGCATAACTATTCTGTTGTTAATACCAATATCCCAGTATAATTATTTTCAGCAAGCAAAGTTTAGTTTTGGCGGTATTTTCTGGACGGCTTTTGTACGTCAAGGCTTATTTTTTTTAATTGTTGTATTAACTTTTCTAATAAATATCAATTTGTCTTTAGTTGCCTTGGTTCTTATTCAATCAGCCTGTGCAATTGCGGGTCTTTTGGTGGCTTATTTTTCCGCAAAAAAGTATGCAGATTACAGCTTCGAATGGGATGGAAAGATTGCGAAGAAAGTATTTAATTTTGGAAAATATGTAATGGGCACTAACATCTCCTCACTTTTCTTTAAAAGTGTTGATCAGTTTTCGATCGGATATTTTTTAAACCCAAGCAGTGTAGCGATTTACAGTTCAGCAATGCGTTTGTCAAACATGATTGAGTACCCAGCTACTTCTGTTGCAGAAGTAGTTTATCCATACAGTACTGCACAAATTCAGGAAAAAGGTGAGCATGTGACGAAAATAATCTATGAAAAGTCTGTAGGATTAACTTTAACGATTACGTTGCCAATTGTATTAGTAACCTTTCTTTTTTCAGACTTGATCATATACGTAATAGCAGGAGCATCGTATTCTGAATCAGCTGAAATTTTAAGAGTTACTATACTTTTCGGTTTATTAACCCCATTTAATAGACAGTTTGGAATGACCATGGATTCTTCTAACAGACCACAATTGAACTTTTTCCTCCTTGTTTTAGCGCTTTGCATTAATGTAATTAATAATTTAATCTTTATCCACTTTATGGGCTTAATTGGAGCTGCCTATGGAACTTTGTTGTCTTATTTTATTATTTCTATAATAGGTCATTTGATGCTAGCAAAATATTTTGATGTTCGATTAATTGGAGTACTCAACTATATGATTCATTATTACAAGCAAGGCTTCTTATTTGTGAAAAGTAAAGTTGTGCGTTAATGCTTGCAGCGAAACCTGATATTGTAATATTTGCACTACCAAGGTGGGATGGCTCTTTTTCCTCTACAGCCTTATCCTTAGCATTAGAATTATCTAAATCAGCAAGAGTTTTTTACATTGAAAACCCCTTTACCGTAAAGGATGTAATTACTGATTTTTTTAAGCCCTCATTTCGTAAAAGACTTAATGCTCTTTTTTTTGGAATTAAAAAGTATAATAGAATAGACTCATCAAATGAAAACTTTGTAAATGTTACCCCTTATTTAACTCTTCCTATTAATTTCCTTCCCGCAGGAAAACTCTATAATTTTTTGAATAGAATTAATAATTTGTTGGTTTCGCGTAGCCTTGCCTCTGTTATTAAAAGCTTTGAAATAAAAAAGTTTATTTTCATTAATTCGTATAACCCGTTTTACTTTAGAGATGTAAGTGCTTACAAACCTATTTGTTCAATTTATCATTGTGTGGATAATATTTCAGAGTCAAAGTATATTGGTAAACATGGAAGTTCTTTCGAAAGAGAGGTCATTATTAAGTCTGATTTAACTATTGCAACCTCGAGGAAATTGTTCGAGTATGCGAGTGGATTATCTAAAACTGCTTATTGTTTACCGAACGCAGCCGATTTTAATCTATTTCAACAAGCTCCCAATATTAGTGTTGAAATACCACTCGAAACTATGTCCAACAAAATGATAATTGGATACATTGGTAGCATAGATCATCGTGTTGACTATAATCTTCTAAGAGATATCGTTATTACTTATCCAGATTGGTTTTTACTTTTGGTAGGTCCGCTTAGCGAAGACTTCAATGCTTCAGAATTGAAGTTGTTCAAAAATGTTCTAACTACGGGGTCGAAGCCCCTTTGCGAATTGCCTTCCTATGTTAGATTGATGAATTGTGGTATTATTCCTTTTGTGTGCAATAAATTGACGGAGAGCATTTATCCCCTGAAATTGAACGAATATTTATCATTAGGAATACCCGTTGTATCAACAAATTTTTCCATAGATCTCGAAGATTTTTCGGATGTAATAAAAATTACTGACTCGCAATTTGATTTTGTCCGATCTTTGCAAGAAGAAATAGATAATGATTCTGAGGATAAGCGATTTGAACGAATGAAGAAAGCCTCGAGTAATACATGGGAATCAAGAGTAAGTGAATTTTGGAGGATACTTGAAGAATATGAGCAATTTGAAATCAAATAAGAATAACAGTATTTCACCGCTTCAAAAAACTATGGAGTGGCTATTGATCGTGCTTACGATAGCTACATTTCTTACTTTTTTTCTTATGATAGTAGTTTTCTAAATAATGGGGGAGAGGAATTTCATATTGAGGTTATACGGCAGTGAACATACTTCTGAGTCAAGAACTTCGAGGCAACAAGGGTATGTAAAAAAAATCTTAAAATCACCCTTTGTTTTCTTAGTTCTGATTGTCATTTCAATTGGACTTGCCTTTGGGCTGTCTATTTTTGGCGCAGCTTTTGGTTTTATTTTCCTGGCTTTAATAATTGGAATACCTGTAACTATCTATTCGATGGTAAATCTAAAATTCGGAGTAATCTGCCTTCTAATTTTTTCTTACTTCTTGGGATTTAATCGTTTTATTAAGGATGTTCCACTTGGTGTAGCCATGGACATTTTGCTTTGCGCTATGCTGTTAGGTCTTCTTGTTGAAAAATGGAAAAAGAATGACTACTCAGCTTCTAGTAATCCTATAAGCTATGTAGTATGGATTTGGATCATTTATAATATGTTAGAATTTTTTAATCCAATGGCGTCAAGGCAGGTATGGATTTATGTTATCAGAGGAATCGCTTTATTAATGATGTTTTATTTTATTGTTTTACATGCAACCGATAATTTGAAATTTTTAAAAACTTTAATAAACCTGTGGCTTGTATTAACATTACTGGGAGCTCTTTATGGATTGTTTCAGGAGTTTCATGGATTAACGCAAGCGGAGAAGGATTGGGTGGCCAGGGATGAGTTCAGATTTAACTTGATTTTTAATTGGGGGCGATATAGGATATTCTCATTTTTTACTGATCCTACAATTTTTGGTATTCTAATGGCTTATACAGGTCTCTTCTGCATCGCGTTATTACCCGGGCCATTTAAACTTTGGTATAAAGTATTTTTATGTTTTTGTGCATGTACTATGTTATTGGCAATGGTGTATGCCGGAACCAGAACAGCCTATGCTATGATTCCAGCGGGTCTTCTTTTCTTCGCCTTGTTAACTCTCCAAAGAAGAACTCTTGTAATCTGTGGCGTAATTGGTGCAATGGGAGCTGGAATCATCTTCTCAGATGTGCGGAGTGTTGGGCCTTTTTTGTCAACTAGTAATTTAGAGAGAATTCGATCGGCATTTAAGCCTAGTGAAGATCCCTCCTTTAAGGTAAGAGAAAAAAGTCAAGCATTCATAAAACCCTTTATTCAGTCTCATCCTTTTGGTGCCGGATTAGGAAGTATTGGTATTTGGAGTGCTAGATTTACTCCCGATTCACCATTAGCTAAGTTTGCTCCTGATAGCGGATATGTGCGAGTAGCCGTTGAATTAGGCTGGATAGGGCTTATCGTTTATTGTCTTTTTTTTTCAGTAATACTTATAACAGGAATCAGAAACTACTACCGAATGAATAATCCATTGCTTAAGACTTATCTAGCAGCACTCTTAGGAGTTGTTTTTAGTATAGTAATTGCAAATTATCCGCAGGAAGCTTTAATACAGGCACCGACTATTTTGATTTTTTATATAATTATGGCTTTTATAATAAAACTGAAAAAGCTAGATGAGTCGACAATTTAAATGAAAAAATATGAAATCAATTTTCTTAGTATTATTTATGGCAATTCAATCTTTTTGCGGGCTGGCACAAAACATTGATTATAACAAAATTATTTTACCTGATAATGCTGTCCCGTCCACCTTTGAAGAACGATTAGTCCAACTTGCATGGAGAAATCATCCATCAAATAAAATTGTTTTACAGAATGTTCAAATTGCGAGAAAAGAAAAAAAACTTTCTCAATTGAAATGGCTTGATGACATATATGCAAATGGCAACTTAAATGAGTATACAATTAACCCATCACCTCTTGGTATTTCAAATGTTTTTTTTCCGCGATACAATTTTGGAGTTAGGGTAAGCATTGGAACATTCGTGACTACTTCGCTACATTCTAAAATGGGATCCTATAAAATTGTTAATTCGGAAAATGAGGTGAATGAACGAAAGTTACTTGTGCGTGAGGAGGTGCTTGCTAATTTTGAAAAGTTGAAGCAATTCTATAAGTTCATGAAGCTGCGCGAGCAAATTAAAGAGGATTTTTTAACCATGTATAAGGATTCAGAAAAGAAATTTTCAACTGGCGAGATCGACATCGAAAAGTATCGAACGGCTGTTCAGAGTTATTATGGGCAAGCTGAAAAGGTTGTTGAAGCTCAAGCAAATTTTAATAATTCTAAAATAACTTTGGAGGCACTTGTTGGAATTGATCTTTCTGAGTTAGAAGGGTATCAGCAATTTGTTCAAAAATTGGATTCCGAGATTAGAATAGATTGATCCTTTGAATGATTTCTTTTGCTGATTTTTTTAAATCCCTTCCTTCACGACTATCTCGGGTAACTTCCGGTGGAAGAGTAATAGCTGAAGTTGATGGCTTACGTTTTTTAGCAATTTTTCCAGTTGTAATACAACATCTTAGTGAAAGACTTGAACGGAATGTTTCATTCACATTTCAACCAGGAAGTGAATTCGAATTTACTCACTACTTAACAAACAGGGGATTTATTGGAGTTTATATTTTTTTTGTGATTAGTGGATTTATTTTGGGGATGCCTTTTGCTGCATATTTTTTAAGAGGAGGAAAGAAAGTTTCGATCAAATCTTATTTTATTAGAAGACTTACACGCCTGGAACCTCCCTACATTATCGTATTGTCGTTAATCACTGTATCTCTTGTAGTAATGGGTTACTATTCATGGAGTGAAATATGGCCTCACTTTATTGCCAGCGTTTTTTACCTACATAGTATTATTTTTCATTCTTGGAGCTATATCAATCCGCCTGTGTGGACCCTTGAAATTGAAGTTCAATTTTATATACTAGCACCATTTCTTGCAATGCTACTTTTTTCAATCAAGCCAAAAATACTTAGACGTATTTGTTTGATAAGCTTTATTTTTCTTATTGTGTTACTTCAACAGTATTTTAGAATTCCGCATCAGTACACAATTTTAACTATATTGGCTCACATACATTTTTTTCTGATAGGATTCCTTTTGGTAGATATATATTTGACTGATTGGGATCAAGGGATAAAAAGAAAACCCCACTTTAATTACCTAGCCATTTTGTCTTTTGCCGCTGCAATAATGCTATGGTCATGGGATCATTTTTTGATAAATAGGATACTCTTTTCCTTTGCCCTGTTTGTATTGGTATATTCTGTTTTTAGATCAACTTGGATAAATAGGTTTGTTACCCTTCCTTGGATTACGGCAATTGGAGGAATGTGCTATACCATTTATTTAATTCACCTTCCTCTTATAGAATTATTTATTCGATTTTCAAAAACTATACACGTAACTGATTTCTTTACAATAAACTTCCTTATTCAATTATGCCTATTAACCCCAATACTGTTAACGGCTAGTATTATTTTTTATTTGTTAATAGAAAAGCCATGTATGCATAAAGATTGGCCTCAACAATTGAAAGTATATCTTCAAAAAAAAATACTTGGTTAACTATTTCTGTCCAACTACTTGTATAGAATTTCCTTTTGTTTTGGATCGATAGGTGGCTCGCTCAATCCAATAGATAAATTTGCATAGCGGCAGAAAAAGCAACTGAATAACGGCACCACCCTTTGCTGTAAAGTAGCTAAGCTCCCACCCCAATCGCGAAATCCACCCATCGGAGTAGGAGGCGTGACTAATAGAAAAGCCAGCTTGCTTAAATCGATTGATCAGGTCTTCCAAATTATATACTTGGCCAATGTGTTCTTCTTCTAACCAATCGTTGTGTTCTTTAAACCACGAGTCAGGACAGATTGTAAACTGAGTAATGTTTGGCATTTTCACCATTAAATAACCACCCTTTTTAAGCTTTTTGTAACTCTCCTCAAATGGCATTTCTTCTTTAAGAATATGCTCGAAAACATCAACGCTAAAAATAAAATCGTAAGAGCCATTTTGGTTCAGCTGCTCGATTTTATCCTCAAAAACAGTCACGTTGCTATATGATTCTTTCGCAAGAACTTCCTTCAAATAGCTAATTCGTTCGGGTAAAATCTCCAGTGCCGTTATTTTTGCATCAGGAAGAGCATCAGCCATCATAAAAGTAAATTCACCAAGGCCGGCCCCTAAATCCATTATTGTTTTAAAATTTTGAACAGGCAAAAGACCAAGACGATTGACAAAAATTTTCGCTCTTGCCCAATTTCCAATACTAGTGTAGCCAAATACTGAATAAATAAACTTGGACAATTTTGGGCTTTTTCTCATCCTGGGACTGGTTAAGACCTGAGTCTTGCCGTATTCGAAGTTTAGTGTTTTTGTCATAGTTTAAAAGTAAGTACTATTATGTTAAGCGATAATAAGGGTAGGTAAATAATTCTTAGTTGGGTAGCACAACACAATTGTTAAAAAGACTTGTGGAGTTATTGGGGATTTAAATTGCTCAGGTTATTTTTTGGCTTTAATTCAAATTGAGTTGCTAGATCAGGTCGAATAAAAACATCAATATGTGAGTCTTCTAATTTTCTAGGAGCCATAAATGAATCATAGTAGAAATAGTTTTTTCGTAATTCATGAACTATCTCATAAGGATAGAAATTGTTTAGACTGGGAATGTCTTCAAATAGTACTAGGTCATAGTATTTGGCTTTAACCAGGTTGTTAATTTCATTTACTTGCTTTTGAAAAATGCCAATATTCAGATGGTACCATAGTGGCTGATTCGTTATGGGAGTATAACCAATTTCCTGAGCTAATGATGTGAGTTCTGTCATGTTTAAAACTTTCAAATTTTCCTTTTTTAGGAAGGGAAGGGATAGTACATTATCTATTCCCTTATTAGTAGGTTCAGGCAGTAAAATTCTTTTCATAGTTGGTAAGCTACTTTCTGTCCATTTTACGGCTGCTTTCTCTTCAACTAAGTCTTTTTGCTTTTTAGGAATAAGGCCAGATACATACTTCCAGTATCCTTCGGAATAGCAAGCCATAAGAAGAATCGCTATCATAGCTATTGATAAAAAATTGCGATTCCATTTTTCCCAAGGTAAAAAGTAAGCAATCCCGATAAACCCAAAGGTGTGATAGTAATTCATGTGGTTCGTTGGCAGCGGGCTAGTGGCTCTTGTTACCAGTGATTGTAAGATGAGGCCAAGACTTAATATTGTTATAAAAAATAAATACTTGTCCTTAAAATAATATTGCCAGGATGGAATTGTTAAAATAATGCCTCCTAATAATAATAGAATATAGATTTTTTCATTTGAGGATTCAATAAATAAAATATCTGCCAAAAGGCTAATACTAATTCTTGAACTATGTGGGGCCTGACCGTAGTTAAACCAATAGAAAAAATCGTGATTAATGAATGGTACGATAAAAATAATAGCTACTACAAAGAATGAGATTAGGTATATGATAAGGGGGTAAATTCTTTTCTCAAGCAAAAAGATATAGACAAGTAAGAACGAACAAATTACCAAACAGATACCTCCTACATCTTGCTTTGTAAAAAAAGAAAAGAACGTAAAAAAACCTGCCATTACTAAAAACAGTATGTTCTTCCACTTACCGTTATCAACATCATAGGAAGTAAGAAAAAAGAAAGCGACAAGCTCAAAAACAACAACAGAGTGATTGTACCAGGGCCAAAAATTGTAAATTACATAGGTTAAACAAAAAATTAGGATTGAAAGAGTTATCGCTATTGGTTTAACTTTAAGATTATAAAGCATGCCTCGAAGGCTTATTATGCTAATGAAATTAATAAAAACCTGAGCCTTTACTAAAGAGATAAAGGCAGTGCCAAATATTTTGAAAAATGCTGCTGGGATAACCCAAAATCCAAAGCCCATTGGAATGCCAAAATCTACAAACGGAGTTTGGCCAAGGTATAATCTATAGGCTCCTTCCCAGGTTAAAAAAATATTGACTCTGTAGGGAAGTTTGAGAAATAGTGGTAAAACCAAAAATGGAACAACAATTAAAAAGTCGACAATTAGAAGTTTGCGCGGACTCGTAATAAAATTCTCGAAAGGGCTTTTATTCATGATTTTAAACAGCCAAATTTAACCGAAAGAATAGTATTTTCACCTGAATTTTAGGCTTAATCCATGCGTTTTTTTTTCCTGCTCCGAGTCCATCATTGGCCAAAGAATTTATTTGTATTTATACCTGCTTTTTTTGCTGGAGTTTTAGCTGATTGGAGCACACTGATTTTATTGGTTCAGGGATTTTTTTGTTTTTCATTGACTTCGAGTTGTGTATATATTATCAATGATTACCGAGATCGGGAAAAAGACAGGTTGCATCCTACTAAAAAAAACCGGCCGCTTGCCTCACGAAAAATTTCCCCCTCCATAGCTATTTTATTGCTATTTATATTAGCAATTAGCTCACTATCATGGGGGTTTTATCTCAGCGTATATTTTGGAGCAAGTTTGGTTACCTACTTGCTTATTAATATTTTCTATTCAGCGGGATTAAAAAATATTTCCATTTTGGATACACTTCTAGTGTCTTCAGGATTTTTGATTCGAACCTTGGCAGGAGGCTGGTTAGCGGATGTCGCAATATCTCAATGGCTGGTAATTATGGTGTTCTTATTATCCTTCTTTTTAGCAACGGCAAAAAGAAGGGATGATTTAATCTTGTTTCAAAACGGCCAGGCTCCGTTAAGAGCATCCTCCAAAGCCTATACACTCGATTTCATTAACACAATATTATCTGTGCTGGCAGGAGTTATTATAGTTTCGTATATCATGTACACCATTTCTGATGAGGTGGTTCATCGATTGAATACATCACATCTATATGTAACTGCCTTGTTCGTGCTAGCAGGTTTATTAAGATTTCTTCAAATAACAATGGTTGAGAACAGGAGCGGATCACCGATGCGAATTTTTTTAACTGACGTCTTTATACAACTTACCATTGGTCTTTGGGTTCTTAGCTTTTTTGTAATTATCTATATTTGAGCAACGATGACTAAGATTTCAAATTGGGGAAACTATCCTACCATGGAGGCAAAAATAGTCGAATTCTCTAGTGAGCGTGATATTGTGCCTGAGACTGATTCAATGCCTTCGTTTACGATTCGCGGTTCGGGCTTGTCTTATGGAGACGCATCACTTGCAAGCAATATTCTTTCTTCACAAAAGTTCAACAAGATAATTCAATTTGATTCACAACTTGGGATAGTTAATGTTGAATCTGGCGCTACGCTTGACGAAGTTCTAAAAGTAGTGGTTCCAAAAGGTTGGTTTTTGCCAGTCACTCCCGGAACAAAATTCATTACAGTAGGAGGTGCTGTAGCGGGCGATGTGCATGGCAAAAATCATCATAGCGAAGGGTCTTTTTGCCAGTATGTAACGCAAATGACTTTAATGCTTGCTGATGGAAGCATTACATCGTGCAGTTCAGAAACCAATAGCGACTTGTTCAAGACAGTTTGTGGTGGGCTCGGTTTAAGTGCAATCATTTTGACGGTGTCATTTCGCCTAAAGAAAATTATGACCTCGTATATCCGCCAAAAAAATATTATTGCTAACAACTTAGAGGAAATTCTGGAAAAGTTGCAAAGTTTTAATGATGCTACATATTCTGTTTCATGGATTGATTGCCTGGCCAGTGGTAGAAACTTGGGCCGTGGTGTAATCATGTTAGGCGAACATGCAACCGGGGATGAAGTAACACATCGTAATCTGCTTAAAACCCATACTCGACCCGTAGCAACCGTTCCCTTTTTCTTTCCTTCATTTATGTTAAACTCAACAACGGTAAGTGCTTTTAATTTTCTTTTTTTCAATAAACATAAAATTGGGTCTCAGAATTCTATCGTTCATTATGATCCGTATTTTTACCCACTTGATTTTGTAAAGAATTGGAATAAGCTGTATGGCAAGCGCGGCTTCTTGCAATACCAGTTTGTTATTCCTTTTGAACAGGCAGAAAATGGACTTCGAATAATTTTAGAGGCAATTAGTAAGTCGGGCATGGGCTCATTTCTTACTGTTTTAAAAGCATTAGGTAAAGGAGAAAATATACTCTCGTTTCCAATGCCTGGATTTACGTTAGCATTAGATTTTCCAGTATCTAATTCAATATTTCCGTTTCTGGATAAGCTTGATAAAATTGTTGTTGACTTGGGTGGGCGAATTTATCTGGTTAAAGATGCGCGGATGGCATCAGATATTTATTGGAAAGGGTATCCAAATGCCTCCTTATTTAAAGAGCAAGTAACAAGGTTTGATCCAACCCACAAATTCGCATCCTCATTGTCTCAGCGTCTTAAAATAATTTAAAATTATGGTTAAAAAAACAGTGTTAATATTAGGTGCCACATCTGATGTGGGAAAAGCATTAGCAACCGTGTACAATTCACATGGACACAACCTGATATTAGCCGGTCGCAATCAATCAGACCTAAATGCGCAATTAGGCACAATGCTTTTGAAGGAGAATGTTTCCATTGCATTATTTGATGCCCGTAATTTTGATCAGCACACTGCATGGTTTAATAGTCTTCCTGTAACACCTGATATTGCTATTTGTGTTTTTGGTTATTTGGGCGATCAAACAAAAGCCATGGATGACTGGCGTGAAGCGCAGACCATCATTGATACAAATTATACAGGCGCAGTATCGATATTAAATGTGATAGCGGAGTCTTTTCAAAGACGAAAAACTGGTGTAATAGCTGGCATAAGCTCCGTAGGTGGAGATCGTGGACGTCAAAGCAATTTTATCTATGGCAGTGCTAAAGCAGGTTTTAGTGCTTATTTATCTGGGTTAAGGAATAGACTTTTTAGAGAAGGCGTTCATGTACTTACTGTTAAACCTGGATTTATTAATACTAAAATGACGGCCGGGTTAAAATTACCAAAACCAATAACTGCCAGCCCTACCCAGGTGGCTGAAAGGATTTATAAAAGTATCGATAGAAAGAAAAATGTAATTTATGTTTTGCCAATCTGGTTTTGGATCATGCTTATAATTAAATCAATTCCTGAATTCTTATTTAAGAGATTGAAATTGTAAATGGGAAATCGTACCCTCGCTTTATTTGATTTTGATGGAACCATAACCACACACGATACTTTATTTCTATTCGCAAAATTTGTATCGGGAGCTTTTAGATTTAGACTTGGAATTATCTACCTATCACCCGTGTTACTTGCACATAAGTTAGGCCTACTGCCAGCCCTGCGAGCGAAAGAAATTTTTATTTCGCATTATTTCAAAGGAACCACAACAGATCAGTTTGCGAGTTTTTGTAATAGATTTTGCGATCAACTTTTGCCGGGGTTCATTCGTCCCGCAGCATTAGAAGCGTTAAAAGAACATAAGAAGCAACAAGCAAGAATTGTAATCGTGTCAGCATCACCTGAAGATTGGATTTTACCGTGGGCTATAAAGCATAACATAGAGGTAATAGCAACTGTTCTTGAAAAGACTAATGAACGGTTAACAGGAAAACTACAAGGCGCTAACTGCAATGGCCAGGAGAAAGTAAATAGAATTCGTGAACGAATAGTTCTGTCTGATTATGATGAAATTATTGCCTATGGCGACTCTAAAGGGGATAAAGAAATGTTATCTATAGCAACAAAAAAATATTTTAAGCCGTTTCGGGATAATGGATAACTGCGAAAGGGTTGTTGCAAGGCTGTTTGTATGGATTAAAGAATTGGATGTATTGAATTGGTTTTTCTGTATCCATCTTGTTCATAAAAAAGTCTGTTGAGTGCATGAATCGCCCGGTAATTTGACCTCGATAACGAACATACTTATTGTGATAGGGGAGTATACTCTTCATGAAGCCTGCGTAGGTATAACCAATTATCATAATTCTTTTTGCCGTACTAAATCTCAACCAGAACTGCTCACGTGATGCATCCGTTAGAAATTGATCAATAACAGACTCATCTAGTTTTAATTGAGCGGTATCTTTTATTAATATTTTTTTAACTGTCTTTTGAAATGACGGCACTGAGAGAAACGTCAATAGGCCAACGCCACCCAAAACAATTCCTGTTTTTATAAATGTTCTCCGCTTCATACTTAAAAACTTTTGTCTGCCGCCCATAATGATAGGGCCGAGAGCGTGAGTGTTGGATTGGCCGCTGAGATTGCCGGAAATGTGCTACCTCCCAAAACGAAAACATTCCTGTATGTGTGATGCAACAAGTGCTTGTCCACAACACCTGTTGCAGCGGTAGCACTCATCCGGGTTGTTCCAAGAATATGTGATTCAGAAACCTGTGCATTCTGATCCAACAAAATTTCTTCTACTGGCAAGGAGGATAATAAGTCCGGCAATTTTTTTTTCATATAGTCATAACCCCGGTTTACATATTCATTATGCCCTTGATATTCAACAATTGGAACATGATCTTGCTCACCTTTCCGAACCCGGCTTAGTGGATTGGGTAAATCCTCAAAAATAAATTTCATTTTGGCAATTTTTCTCCATTTTCCAGGCTCAGCTCTAACAAAGGTATCGTTATGGTTTTCGATAAGACAGGATGCAGCCTCTTTTCGGTTCGGTAAATCATAAAGCATGAACCCATTGGCGGTTATAATGGTACTCCCGCCAACATTATCAAGGTCATGAAGATGAATATACCCATAGTACCCAATCTGCTCAGAAAGATTGGAGCCTGTGTGTTGGTTGGTATCTCCACTATTCAATAAAATATGTGCATTAAATATTGCATTAGCACCCAATGCAATGGCACTCCCCTCAAACTTTTTATTTTTTCCTTCCGATAAAGTTAGTACACCTTTGGCAAGACCAGCCTGAATATCCAGCGAAATTACCTGAGTGTTGTATCGAACCGTTACACGAGGATCGGCATACAAGGGCATCATTCCATTTTCAATGGTAAACTTTGCCCCAACCGGACACAAGTGACAAATGGAACTGGCACAACAGGCATTGCGGGTACCCGGTTTGCTTGCTCGTGCCGTTGGCTGGCTAATATAAAGTTCCTTGTGTTGCTTTTGCAGTAGATGATCGACAGTATTCAATTTATGTGCTGGCAAAGGATAGGGCTTCGACATCGGGTAGGGAGTAACTTCTGGCCCTGAAATACTCATGATTTCTTCGGTTTCGCAGTAATACGGTTCCAGCTCGTCATAACTTATTGGCCAATCCATTCCAACACCATACAAAGATTGAAGTTTGAAATCATTTGGCATAAAGCGCGGTGTGCAGCCGGTCCAACAATTAGAACTACCACCAAAACTTGGATCAAAAATCCAAGGCTTGTCAGGATTTTCATTTATGTATGTGGCACCTGTGGCGGTACTCGTTACGAATGGAACCTGACCGAAGGGCATTTTTTTTGCACGGGCTATTCGATCTCGCTGGGGTTCAAATTGGCCGCGCTCAAGCACAAGCACCTGCACATTGGCCGGTGACTTTTCAAGGTATTTTTTCAGAAAAAAAGAAGCTGCGAAACTAGTTCCAACTACAATCAAATCGTAATTCATTACCTTTATTTTTTTCTTTTCGAAAGATAATTATATCAAATGAAATTATTCTATTCTTCAGGAAGTAAGTGGCTAACTTTAGTGTGTTTTATGTTGTTAAGTTCTTATGTGGTTTATAAACAAGCTACTGATTTAAACGCGATATCAATCGAAGAACAAATAGTTAGGCATCAACGCATGTTGGATGGAGAATCTGAATTTTTTAATCCTTGGCAGTATCGAATTCTCAGTACCTATTTAGTTGAAGGGTTTCACCAACTGCTAAATAATGTTAGCAGTCGTATTGATAAGCCTCTCTCCTTTCTGCTCTTTCGGTTTCTACAGAACTTACTTATATTCTATATTGCAAAAAGCTATTTTCAGTCGCTCAACATTCGCAATCCCTGGCTTATTCTCACCGGTATTTTGATCATGACATTTTCCTTTGCGCACAGTGTTTTTCGCTCCGATCTTTCTTTCAATACATATTTTGATATCTTGTTCTACCTGTTAGCAGCACTCTTAATTATGCGGGCGCAGGTAGTTTGGCTAATTCCACTGATGTTTTTTGCTGCGCTTAACCGCGAGACCTCGCTGCTGATTCCGGGCATGCTTATCATTCAGTTTATCACATGGAAGCCATTTAGCATCAATTATAAAATATTTGGCATTACGGTCACATCGGTTGTTGCATTCGCGATTGGCTTTGTCGGTGTCAGACTATATTTTGGATACAGCCCCCCCGCAGGAATTCATGGGATGACTACATTTTTAGATTTTTTCGTGTTCAATCTAAAATTTAAAACGATGTATCCTGAGCTTATTGGAACCTTTGCATTTCTACCGCTGGTTGTAATTATTTTTCTTACCCGTTTGCCTGTTGTCTTACAAAGATGGTTTTGGCTAGTTGTCCCCGCGTGGTTTTTTATTCATCTCGCTTATAGCACGGCTGTTGAAACACGGTTATTTCTGGTGCCGCAGGTGTTGATTTTTATACCCGCTTTTCTGTGGTTGATCGAAAACTGGTATTCGCTGCCCGAAGCTAAAACACAAACTCAAGTATAATAGGATTTACTTCGGTAGCCCGCTCCAAATGAGGCATGTGCCCGGCATCATAAATTTCGCTCACTTTCAGGGTTGGGTAAGTTTTTAAGAACAGATCAACGTTATCTTTTGGGAAATACGGATCCCGGGTTCCATAAATCAGCATTACGGTGTTTTCTTTTAATTTACCTAACAGGGGCAACTTATTTTGATTTAACACATGCATCCATACCGAGTAATTAGCATGTTTGTAGCCGGCAAACCCGGTAAAGTAATCAAGACGCTTAGCATAATTTTTAAAAACTTGTTCGCTCACAAATTCCTTCCGTTGATTTTCGATTGCCTTCGGATACCAATATAAAGTCATGAGCAGATTGGAAACTACTGGCATTTTTAAAAGTGCGTTGGCGCGGTAGTCTCCGGTAATAGCCGGATCGATCATAATTAATTTTCGGATTGCGTCAGGTTTCTGGGCTGCAAAATCCAACGCAATCATGCTACCCATTGACATACTCACCACGCTAATGGGTTCTTGTATTTGTAACGTATCGAGCAACTCATTCAATTGCCTGTTAAATAGTTCTGGTGTATATTCATTTGAAAGTCGGTCGCTATAGCCACGGCCATACAAATCATAGAGCAATACGCTAAATCCATGCTCAACAAAGTACGAGACATTTTTATACCACACTTCAAAGCCTGTAACCCCGCCACCATGTATAAATAAAAGCGTGCGATCGTTCAAAGAACCAAGCACCTGATAATGAGTAATGCCATCGGATAGCTTTATGAATTTTCCGACCGCGTGTTTTCGTGCAATTTCATCCATCGGGTCACTTTCCTGATTTTTATTTAGAATCAGGTAGGCAACAAGAAGCATTACAACAAAAAGAGTGGCGAGTATAGCTAGGCGTTTGATAAACTTCATCTTTGTTTAGGTGATTAACAACAGAAGCAAGATACTATTTTCTACAGGATTGATAAAGTTGATTACTAACTGAAGTTACACAGCTAGCTGGCGTCAGACCCCTCCATTTGAACTATTGACCTTACCCCTAAAAGCATTTGTTAAGCGGTGGCAGCATTGCCCCTCTCCATTGGACAGGGGCAGGAAAATCATGCTAGTTGCAAACAGCTTGCCGGGGTGAGGTAATTAAGAGCATTTGATAATTTGAAATGAACCCTGCACGCGCATTAAAAAAATACCCCGCTCATATTGAACAGGGTATAATATAAGAGCATCTCTAAAAACTCCGCTTACCCTTCTCCTTTAGAAGGGACAGGGGTTGAGGTAATGAGAGCAAGGGTTTTTAGAGATGCCCATAGTTAAATCTTTTTTCAACCTTATTCTTTCAACACCCGATAGTGTTGCCCATTTACCTGTAGTAAGTAAAGACCAACCGGTAAATTGATGAAATCAACTTCGGCACTTTCGGCACTCAATCGTGTTACGGGGACACCAATCACCTGACCCACCGAAGAGATAACTCGTAGCGATTCAAAGTTAATGGCCTGCTCAAGCGCTACAATCACTTTATCACGGGTAGGGTTAGGATAGAGCTGATGCGCGCGGTTAGGTTTTTCAATACTGGTAATAACGTAACTCACGGTGTCTGATACTTTGCTGCATGATGAAAGAGTTACCTCAACAAAATACAAACCATCGGCCGGAGCCAATAGCGCGCGCTCTGTTTGGCCATCCATAATTTCACCATTGAAGTACCATTGATAGCTGGCATTTTCTGAGCTCGCTATTAGCTTTAAGGGCTCCGCAATAATTTCAGGTTGTGTTAGCGTATCGCGTGTTACCGCAACTTGCATGGGCAAATCAAAACTGTTGCACCCTTTAAAACCACCTTTTACATTAAGAGTAGTAGTACCAAAACCAACTAACGCTGGGTTTACCGGAATTTCAAGTATGCCGCCAATGCTTGTTAAGGCTTCCGTTACAGGCGCACCATTAAAGAAGGCCTGATAGCTAACACCGGGCTGCGAATTGCCTACCAACACTAATGCGTTAGTTTGCTCACACGCGGAGTTCGACTTCAACGTTTGATTTAAAACGACTTCCGGTTTTGCGAAGCGCAACGTAAACCGCCCATCGGCCTTAGATGCTGCATCGCTTGTGATGGTAAACGAAAGATTTTCGGCTTCGCTAATTAGCTTTTCTGTCTGTAAGAAATTATCGATCAGTGTAACCTTGTCGCCACTGATAATATTATCCAGGCCATTGATAGATAATCCATACGTGCCTGCAGCCGCATTCACAATGCGAAGCTTGATTTCCTGACCACAATAATTAAGAGTTGTTTGGTTAATAACAAGGGCTCTGTTATCTGAAGTAAGCGTTGATAAGTTGAAGAAACTATTGCTTTGTTTCGCTCCATCAATATTAGTATCGAATGCCGGGGTGGCACCATCAATGAATTGAATGATGGCAGCATCTTGTGCTGTTGCGCTTGTCATGATTATCTCTAACGTGTTATCTACACTTCCATCTTCCCTAAAAAATGCGCCATCGGTTATCTTTTTGGCACTTTCGCTTATTGTAAGTGTTGGATTTGCTGCGGTGGCACGTACCCAAAATGCTTGGCCGGGTGCAATCAAACCGTTCCAACCACCAGTCCCTGTGATTCCATTATGTGATTTCCACATAAAACCACCAGATATTGTATTTGAGTTTTCTCGAACGTATGCCGTGTTATTGAGTCCAGTCATAGTCCAGCCGCCCGTTGAACCGCCTGTCCATTGAACAGGTGCCGCGTATGGATTACCAAGCAAATTCCATCCATTTAACTCTGAACCTGTTCCGCCAGTCAATGTAAAATTAATTGTTCCCTGATAGGGTTCTCCAACCAATGACATAACCGTAGGGGCAGAAGCCTCGCGAATAAAAGGGGTGTAACCAACACCCCGCCTTAGCGTATCGAGGTTGGTACTACCTACTGCCGGAAATTGAACATAGCCTGGTTCTACATACCGAAACATGGAAGCGGTGCCAGAGGTTATGCCTGGCCCGGTGGAGACACCTGTAAAATTGCCTGTAATAGGAATTCCTTGTTGCTGCAAGGTAGCTGCAGTAATTCCTTTTACAGGAGATGATATGTACCGATAGATACGACCCTCGCCACTCATGTAGCGTTGCGCATTTATTTTACCCGTTACTTTAGCACCGCCATTCACTAACGGACCAATACGGGCTGTTCCACCCACTGCATCTGAGGTAGAGCGCAACACCAAATATCCTTCTCCGGCATTCAACTCACCACCGCTTACGGTAACTAAGTTGTTTACGTTAAGCGTAGTTAAAATGCTTGCGCGGTTTGCAGCCGGGGTGCTGGTGGTTAGGTTGTTTACAAAAGCATTGGCAGAAAAGTATAGACTGTTGTTTTGAGTAGCGGTTGTGCCAAGTGTAATGTTTCCGCCTTGCATACTCAAGGCTCCGGTTTCATTATTGTTGTTAATTGTACCACGACCGGTTATCGTCAAATTGTTATTGCCCAGGTTTAAGGTAGAGCCACCTTTTAACGTTAAGCCGCCACCCTGACTAGAGCCTACCGTAAAGGTTTGGGCACTCAGGTTAGTAAAGTTTACCGAATCACCAAAATCGGCCTGAATGCTAAACAGGTTTGGATTGACTGGTGTGGTAAAGCTTACCGCATGGGTTGTGGCGCCTGTAAATACGAGCGCGTATTGGTTGTTGCCACTGGCAGGGAATGGATTGTCCAAAGTGTTGTTGATGATTAAGTTTCCGCCAATGCGCAGGGTTGATAAATTGTTAGCGATACCTGTAGTAGTTGCACCGTTTTCTATGGTAAAGTTTCCTTGAACAATAGTGTTGTTTTGAGGAAGCGTGTATTGATTAACAGATGTCAAGTTCACATTGCCATACATGGCAGTGGGTATGGTAACGTTGCCTGCTTGAATAAAATTAACAGTTGAGTTTGCGTGCAATACTCCAAATTGTGGAAGGGTAGTGTGGTTTACATTGATGGTTGTATTATTGCTGGCATCCACTAATCCGGTAACTGCGGCATTCAGGTTGAAAGCAACAACGTTGGTACCATCCCCCACAATTATTTTTGATCCCGTTCCCGAAACTGACCAAGCGGAGTTAATAACCGCAGTGGCGCGATTGCGAATATTAAAATAATTCAATGCTCCAGTAAAGTTGGCGGGTGCAGTTCCTGTGCCATCTGTGTTTGTGCCCCATGTTGCTGTGTTGGTCAACTCACCACCAGCATTTGAATAATAATTAATAATGGTAGCACCAGTTTGGAAGAGTTTATTAGCTGGAATAATTGTCGCTGCATTGTAGTTTGTATCACCCGTACCCCAATTTCCAGCCCTATACTTAACTGTCAACGCCTCTCCTCCTCCGGTTTGCTCAAAGAAAGTAACCCTAATCGGATATTTGCCAGCAGATGGAAAGCTATAAACTCCAAGTCTGTTTTGTTGTCCATGTAAGCCATCATTATCCACTATGAGTGTGCCATTAATATAAAGCCTACTTCCATCATCTGATCTTGTCCAGAAAGTTGTAACCCCACTTTGATCAATCTCTACAAAACCATCATAAGCAAAAACAAAGTTAT
>JBBSCW010000014.1:0-23240 GCA_038249855.1 Bacteroidales bacterium | reverse complement strand
TGGTTTACTCATTTATCGGTCTTCAAACAGAAGAAGTAAAAGTTACCGATCAAAAAGAAGTTACTGTAAACCTTCAAACCGATGTATCGCAGCTTAGTGAAGTGGTTGTTACGGGATATTCATCGGCTAAAGATCTTGATCACGAACCTGTGGTTAAGCTAGCCGAACCTGAAGGCGGGCGAAGAGCGTATGATAAATATTTAAAGAACACGTTACAGTATCCGCAAGAAGCAATTGAAAACAAAATCAAGGGGCGTGTAACCATTCAATTTACTGTGGCTACTGATGGATCACTTTCGGAGTTTACACTACTTAGAGGCTTAGGATACGGCTGCGATGAAGAAGTGATTCGCTTAGTAAAAGAAGGACCAAAATGGAAACCTACAACAGAAGATAATGTGGCTGTAGAAAGTGAAGTGCGGGTGCGTGTCAAGTTTGCACCAGCAAATTGAAATTAGCATAACTACCTTCCGAAAATTATGCAAACGGCAAGGCATTTCCTTTGTCAATCCATTATTCTTTATACTTTTAAGAATTGTTTGATTCCCAAAAACCACGAAGCATGAATTTATTCCTTAAGAAACCACTGGAACAATTATTGACTCAGGGTGATTCAGATAAAGGTCTGAAGAGAACACTTGGAGCCGGAAATCTGATTGCCTTAGGAATTGGTGCTATTATCGGAGCGGGATTATTTGTGCGCACGGCTGCCGCAGCTGGAGAAGCAGCAGGACCTGCCGTGGTGGTATCGTTTATTATCGCAGCCGTGGGCTGTGCTTTTGCTGGTTTATGCTATGCCGAGTTTGCTGCAATGATTCCAATTGCTGGCAGCGCGTATGCTTACGCGTATGTAACCATGGGTGAATTTACAGCGTGGATTATTGGATGGGCATTGGTATTAGAGTATGCGCTTGCTTCTGCAACCGTGTCCATTGCCTGGAGTGAATATTTGAATAATTTATTGGGCGGGGTCATACCCTACGAGTGGACGCACTCACCTTTCGAAACATCATTAGCCGGAGTATCCGGAATTGTAAACCTTCCTGCATTATTTATTCTTGTTATCCTCACGATGGTTCTTATCAAAGGAACTCAGGAATCGGCAACATTAAATGCAGTAATCGTTTTTGTAAAAGTATCCATCGTTTTAATTTTTATTGTGATTGGATGGGGCTTTATAAATCCTGAGAACTATATCCCGTTTACAATTCCTGAAACTTTGCCTGGCCATGAAGCCTGGAACAAACACGGATGGGGCGGAGTATTAGGTGGGGCCGGAATTGTATTTTTCGCCTTTATCGGATTTGATGCGGTATCGACAGCTGCACAGGAAGCAAAAAATCCTAAACGAGATATGCCCATTGGGATTTTAGGTTCACTTGCTATCTGTACCATTTTGTACGTTTTGTTTTCATACGTTTTAACCGGAGTGGCCAATTGGGAAGAATTTAAGACAGCTGGAAAAGAAGCCTCAGTAGCGTATGCCATACAAGCGTACATGCCAGGATATGACTGGTTGGCTAAACTTATCACGGTTGCTATTCTTGCCGGTTTTTCTTCAGTAATACTTGTTATGTTAATGGGGCAATCGCGAGTATTCTATTCTATGTCGAAAGATGGATTAGTACCAAAAGTGTTTTCAGAATTACACCCTGAGTTTCGCACGCCTTTCAAGTCAAACTGGTTGTTACTAATCTTTGTTGGATTGTTTGCAGGTTTTGTTCCGGGAAGTATTGCCGGTGATTTAACCAGCTTTGGAACCTTGTTTGCATTTGTGTTGGTATGCGTAGGCATTTGGGTGTTGCGCGTAAAAAATCCTGGAGCGGTACGACCATTTAAAACTCCGCTGGTACCCTTGGTTCCTATTCTTGGGATAATTGTTTGTTCGGCTATGATTTTCTCTTTAGGAAAGGAAACTTTAATCTCAGCCTTTGCCTGGATGATTGTAGGACTATTTATCTATTTCTTATACAGCAAAAAGAATAGTATTCTCAGAAAAGAAACCAAGAGCTAATTAATAACCTCATCGGTTATTGTAAGAGTCGATCCAAGTATTTGGGTACGGTATTGCAATAAAGGTCTTGAAGCTGGTCCACCCTGCGGGCTACCGGTATCGAACCCAAAGTTCGAGCTGCAACAGGTATCAGTCATGTAAAGTCCTGAGCTGTGCACATCAACGGTGGCGCAGGCTTCATTAGGTCGGTACGAACAATTACGCTCGTAGGCTAAGTAGGTAGTTGAATTTTTTCTATAGATAATAATTCCACGCACGCCACCACTGATTTCCTTATACCCGCCATCAGTCTGTAAGCTAAAATACGCTGGCAATCCTATATTAATTACTATATCCGTAAATGCCGTAATGGGGATGGGGTCATCACTCAAATCGGGCGTACACGCAATCAGTATCAGACTTACAACCCAAAATTTAAAGTTTCTCATAATCATAAAAACCTTTTCCTGTTTTTCTCCCCAATTGCCCCGCAATTATTTTTTCATGTTGAATTTCGCTTGGCAAAAACTTATGAGCTTTGTCGAAGCCTTCATAAACCGATTTTGTCACCGCATAGTTTACGTCAATCCCAATCAAATCCATTAACTCAAAAGGTCCCATTTTAAAACCTGCCGACCGCATCAGCGAATCAATTGATGCATGATCAGAAACTTTATCTTCCAAAACCTTCAGCGTTTCGACATAGAAATGACGCGCCACCCGGTTAACGATAAACCCCGGAGAATCTTTTACTTCCACTGAAACTTTTCCCAATGATTCTGAAAACTCCTTCATTAAAGAAACTATTTCAGGATTTGTATTTGATCCTGAAATAACCTCAACCAATTTCATTAAATGAGCCGGGTTAAAAAAGTGAAGCCCAATACAATTACCGGGATTTTTAAGTACTGAAGCTATTTGAGTAATGGAAATAGAAGACGTGTTACTTGCCAGAATTGCCTTGCCGGAATTGATTTGTTCTAACTCAACAAACAGGTTTTGCTTTACCTTAAGATTTTCAACAACAGCTTCTACAACTAACTGAGCTTTCAAGCCGTGTAATTCATTGACTTTTATTATTCGGCTAAATGCAGCTTCACAGTCTTCTGGTGAAAGCTTTCCTTTCTCAACTGATTTGTTCAACGATTTATGAATACTTAAAATCGCCTGATCACAAAAATTTAAATCAATATCATAAATCATAGTTTGATATCCGGCAAGGGCACATGAGATAACTATCCCCTGCCCCATCGTGCCAGCGCCAACCACACCAATTTTATTTATGTCACTTAGCTTCATAAAAAGATTTAATCAATTTACAGACATAAAGAATTTGATCTTTAGATAACTCAGGTTGAATAGGCAATGATAGTACTTGATTTTGCAACATGGCAGATATTGGAAAATCTATTTCTACATGATTTAAATACTTATAGGCCGGTTCAAATGGCAATGCTTTGGGATAATGAATTACCGTTTCAACATCCTGCTTAGCAAGAAATAATTTTAGTTCTGCGCGATTGCTTGCCTTGATTACAAACTGATGAAATGTATGTTTCACGTCTTCACGGACTTTTGGCAAAACTATGCTGGCTACCTCCGATAAATTTTCATAATACAGACGAGCATTGAATATTCGCTTTTCATTCCATGCAGATAAATATTTTAGCTTAACATTCAGAATTGCTGCTTGTAGTGTATCAAGCCTACTATTGGTTCCCTCAAACAAATGCTCATCTTTAGTCAAGCCGCCATGATTGGCAAATCTCCTTACTCTTTCAGCCAATCCATTATCATTGGTAATTACGCAACCCCCATCGCCATAAGCGCCAAGATTCTTGGTGGGATAAAAGCTAAAGATTCCACAATCACCGATCGAACCTGCCATGTGTTCATCTTCTTTTGAGAGATGAGCTTGAGAACAATCCTCGATTAAAAATAAATTGTTTCGGTCGCAAAGTTTTTTGATGGCTCGTGTTTCGGCAACCTGGCCATACAAGTGAACAATAATTACAGCTTTTGTCTTTGAGGTTATTTTTTCTTGAATGCTCTCCAGAGTTACCGTAAAATATTCTTGATGGACATCCGCAAAAACTGTTTTGGCTCCGCAAAGAGTTATTACTTCTGCTGTTGAAATCCAACTCCAGGCAGGTGTGATTACCTCATCACTCGGTTTTATTCCTAGCGCTTTTAATGAAAGGAAGAGCGCATCGGTAGCATTACCAACGCCAACACAATTTTTTACTTTACAGAGATTTGCAAAATTATTTTCAAACTCGCTAGTATGCTTGCCCCCAACAAAACTACCACCCGACAAAACCTCTCGAATAACCTGATCAATCTCAGGTTTGATTTCCAAATACTGCTCTGCCAAAGAGGCAAAAGGTACTTTCATCCTTAAAGTTAGTAAACAGCTTTAAACTGTTTCAGAAAGCGGATGTCATTTTCTGAAAACAGACGCAAGTCATTGATGCTATGCCTAAGCATGGTTATCCGCTCTATGCCCATACCGAATGCAAATCCCGTGTATTCTTCAGGATCAATACCACAATGACGAAGCACATTTGGATGCACCATTCCAGAACCTGCAATCTCAACCCAACCCGAATGCTTACACACATTGCAGCCTTTACCATGACAGATAAGGCATGAAATATCAATTTCTGCACTGGGTTCGGTAAATGGAAAATAAGAAGGGCGTAGCCGGATTTTAGTATCCTTCCCAAACATCTCTTTAGCAAAATGATAAAGTGTTTGCTTTAAATCAGAGAAGCCGACATTCTTATCTACATACAAACCCTCAACCTGATGAAAGAAACAATGCGCTCGCGCAGAGATTGCTTCATTGCGATACACCCGCCCGGGCATGATCGCTCTGAATGGAGGTTTTCTATCCTTCATTAAGCGAATCTGAACATTGGATGTATGCGTGCGCAAAAGAATATCTGGATTTTTCTCAATGAAGAATGTATCCTGCATTTCGCGAGCGGGATGATTCTCGGGAAAATTCAGAGCTGTAAAATTGTGCCAGTCGTCTTCAATCTCTGGACCATCCTCCACATTAAAACCCAGTCGTTCAAAAATTTCAATTATTCTATATCGTGTAATATTGAGTGGGTGATGACTTCCGGTTTTGTTGGGGGTAGTAGGAAGGGTGAGATCCCCTTCAAAAGCAACTTCATTTCCTGTTAATTGTAAAAGTTCTTGAAGCTCCGAAAACTTTTCTTCAGCAACTTTTTTTAACTCATTAAGTATTTTACCAATGTCTTTTTTTTCTTCGGAAGTTGCCCTTTTGAAATCCTCAAATAATACCGAGATCTTACCCTTCTTACCAATGAATTTAAGTCTAAATTCTTCAACCCCTTCTTTTGAAGGTTTATCGAATTTGTCTATTTCACTTTTAATGGCGTCAATTTTCTCCTTCATGAATTTTATTATTTTGACGAGAGCCTGCGGATAATTAATCTATCTAAAATAAAACTTAAAATAAGTGAAAATATAATAACTGCAGGCAGCATCCAGACATCAGTTGCTTTTCTAAAAATCCATGCTGCCCCTATATAACAAACACTAACGATAACTAAAATTCCTGCAGTCTTTGAATGAGTCATTCCAAGCCTCATAATTGAATGGTGAATATGACTCTTATCAGGGGTAAAAGGAGATTGTCCTCTCAGTGTTCTAAGAATTATAATCCTTAGTGTATCACTCAATGGCACTATAATAAAACAAGCAGCCGTGGCGATTGGCGCTGAAAATTTAACAGGGTTAGCTGGTGACAATCCATCATTGACATTCATAAAATTAATTACCAAAATGGCTAATAACATTCCGATAACCATAGCCCCTGTATCTCCCATAAATATTTCAGAGGGTTCCCAATTGAACACAAGAAATGCTAATATTCCTCCAATCATTGCAAAACAAATTAGAGAAAAAACAAAATCGCCAGCGAAAAAAAACCAAACACCTAAAACCGATAAAGCTACAATCCCAATACTTCCGGCCAATCCATCTAACCCATCGATTAAATTGAATGAATTTGTTATGGCAATAATTGTTATTCCAGTTATTGTATAACTTACCCAAATTGGTAGCTCATATATTCCCGCGAAGCCGTACAATGAACTAATCTGAATAGTTGAAAAAATTAGAATCACTACCGCTATAATTTGGCCATACAATTTGTGAAGCGCTCTAAACGGAACAAGGTCATCACGAACACCAAGCAAAAAAACAATAACCAAACTAGCAAGAACGTATCGCGTATTATCCCAGTATGCATAATCCATCCATGTTAAATTCGCTATTAAGAATCCAATAAAGATCGAAATGCCGCCCATAGAAGGAGTTACCTTCTTATGGATTTTTCTTCTCCCAGGCACATCTAAAAGATTCTTTTCAATAAAGAATTTAATAATCACCGGCAGGGTAATGAACGAGATTAAGAAAGCTGTGACACAGGCTGCCAGATTAATGGCCATGATTAAATATTTTGAGCGAAAATAGCCTTAAACGCAATCACTTCAAACCGATATAAGCTTTTTAGACTCCCACTCTTGCTTGGCACGCAACATTAAAAGCGGACAGATCAAAGCAAAAAAAGTAACGCCCTTTTGCGCGCTAAAAACGTTTTCAAATAGGGCAGTTAAAGCAAAAAGAATTATGAAAACTGCCAGCAAAGGGCTCTTATATTTTAATGCATATCTGAATGGAATAATTAAAAGCAAAAGAAACAAAATTAAACCAATTATACCATGACGGTGCATCTCGGCAAAATACTCATTGTGGGAATCAAGATTTTCCTTGTATGCATAGTTAAAGCCTTTAGCCTTATAACAATCCCTAATCTGATCACGAAAGTCCCCAGTTCCATAACCGAAAAAAAACTGAGGTCCTTTTAATAGTTCGATAGAGCAGTCAAGAATTTGTTTGCGTGCTATAAGTGTATATGTGTTGCGGTCATTTGTTACTGCTGAAACTTCTCCACGAATAACGCGCAACGGAGCGCTTAAAAAACGTTCCCTTGAAAAGGGTATGATGATGGTTAAAAAAACTACAATAAGTAAGAAAGAAAAGGAAACAATTCTCTGCGCCTTTCTAAACCTATAAAAAGTGTAGAAAATTGCTCCTAATAGAAACGTCAATATTCCCGTTCTTGAGTTAATCCAAATCAAATAAACAAACAGAACTATCAAACTAAAAAGAATCCATCCTGTTTTCGATCTATTTCTCGTATTCAAAGGAAAAAATTGATCGACAATAAAAAAAATACCGAAAGAAATATAGAGTGACAAAAAAACCGGATGAATTTTTACGATTGCATTATTAGCTATAATAATATTGGATTGAAGATTAACAGGATCCCACAGATCATATGAAATGAATGCGAGAGAGGCAAGATTTAAAGTAATAACGCCAATTACAAAACTAATAAGGGCATATCGAATGGATTTATCTATATTAATGCTAGTAGAACTGAAAATAATTAGGGGCAGGATTAATAAAGGTATCAAAGACTCAATGATTGCCAATCCTTGTTTCGTATTTGCCGAATAAAAAAGACCAATAACCTCAGCCAGAATAAGCAGCAGAATAAAGATGTATAATAGATTACTTTTAATTACCCCTTTGATGCTACCACCCTTTGGAGAAAAAATCCAAACCACTCCTAAAACAACAAGTAGCTTTCCGTGCCAACTAGGAATAAAGAGCGGAAGACTAAATGAACTTAGAAAAATTGTGGCATTGAATATTTTTTGTTTTAGAACGTTCAATAGGAATTGATTTAAAAATACATTTCTATGCTAGAAAACGGGGAAAGATAATAAAATAGAGTATTAAGTTTCTTATTTTGGCCTCAGAATTCGAAAAGCAACTTACCATTACTAAATGGCTAAAAAAAACTCTCTAAGGATTAACCTTGTCTCTGAATATTTTTACCCTGCCAACAACGCCCCAAGTGCGCGATTTAAACCTTTAGTTAACGAACTTTTAGCCGCTAACATGGAGGTAGTAATCTATACTTCTAAAATATCAAGTGGCATTAAAGAATACTCAGTAAAAACTAATACAATTGGATTTCCATCCAATCAAAGCAGTACATTAATACGCCTCTTGCAAGAAGTACTGTTTGGTGTCGAAACATTTGTACGCTTATTATTTTCGAAGGGTGAATTTTATTATATCACTAGCCCGTCATTTATAAATTGCATTCTCGCTTATTGGTATTGCCGACTACTTAACAAAAAATATATCTTGGATATTCGTGATGATTACCCAGGGGTTTATTTCGATTCAAACCTAATATCGGAAAAAGGAATTATAGGTAAAATGCTATTCTGGATGGAGAAAAAGATATATAAACATTCCTTTATCCTTATTGCCGCGACAAATGGGCTAAAGGCTAACATGGAAAGACTTTATACAGGCAATGAGAAAATCTGGCTACTCAGAAATGGCTATTCTGAAAAATTATTCTTTCCTTCAACAACGAAATATGAAGAATTTACACTAGTTTTTCATGGCATTATTAGTAAATATCAGGACATTGATTTATTGATCGAATTAGGCCACCTCATTGACAAAAGAAGTCTGCCTTTTAAAATTATTGTTGTTGGTCAGGGTAATCAAGATTATAAGCTTAGAGGTGAAAAAATACCTAAATCTATTAATTACCTAGGACCTCAACCGTATGTTAATATCCCGGAGATAATAAGTAAAGCACATATAGGTTTGTCGTTTCGGCAGCCAGGAAAAATCAGCGAAGACTCCTTTCCTGTTAAAATCTATGAATACATTGGGGTTTCAGTTCCGGTAATAGTTACTCCAGCAAGTGAAGCGGGAAATTACGTTGTGGAAAATAAAATTGGATATCAGTATGACCCCAAACAAAAAGAGATATTACTAGAGAAAATAATTGAGATCAGTGCGAATACTCTATTATATAACCAATTAGTATCCAATCTTAGAAAGGTAAGGGGTCAATTCTCTCGCGAAAAGAATAGTCAGGACTTGGTAAGTTTTATTCTAACTAAAATTCACAACGGTTCAGTAAATTAGCTCCTAAAAAAAGTTCTAATGTTATCTGCGACATAGTTGATCTGATTAGTATCCAACTCAGGATAAATAGGAAGAGAAAGAATTTCATCCTGGTAGACTGAAGCTACTTCAAAATCTTCTCTTTTGTGATTCAGATACTTATAGGCTTGAAGATTGGGAAGTGCCGTTGGATAATGGATTGCAGTCTGGATGCCCTTTGATTCTAAATACAATTTAAGTTGATCCCGTTTCTTACTTCGTATCACATATAAATGAAATGAGTGTATGGTGTCCTTTCTAATTACCGGAAGACTAACCTCATTAACATCTATAAGAACTTCCTTATATAGAGCGGCCTTTTCAATTCTGGCAGCAGTCCAGGCTAATATATATTTTGATTTTACGCTCAACACAGCCGCTTGAATAGTATCAAGTCGACTATTAATTCCCTCCATTTGATGTTCGTGTTTTTTGAGTGCCCCGTGGTTGGCATACATCCTGCATTTTTCTGCCAGCATATCATCATCAGTGATAATACATCCTGCGTCACCATAAGCACCTAAATTTTTCCCGGGGTAGAAGCTAAAGGTTCCTGCTATCCCAAATCGGCCAGCTAATTGACCGTTCTCAGCACTAAAGTGCGATTGAGCACAATCTTCCACCAAAAACAAATTGTATTTTTCACAAAGATTTTTGATCTGCGAGATATGAGCAACATGGCCATATAGGTGAACAGGAATGATAGCCTTAGTCCTTTTTGTGATCTTAGATTCAATTAAAAGTGGATTTATGGTATAGGTTTCTGGATCGATGTCAACAAAAACAGGTGTAGCACCCGTCTGTGAAATAGTCTCCGAAGTTGATATCCAACTGGTGGCCGTTGTGATTACCTCATCTCCAGCCCCGATACCTAACATTTTCAAAACAATATAAATCGCATCCGTTCCGTTGGCTACTCCTATGACATGCTTGGAACCATAAAGGGCAGCAAACTTCGATTCAAAATCCTTTATCGGCTTACCCCCGATAAAATTAGTCTCATTCAATACATTAAAAATCGCACTATCAACCTCACTCTTTATCGTATTATATTGAGCTTTTAAATCAACAAATGAAATGTTCATGTAATAAATATTAGTCTGGTTTTTTGATTAAACGAGCAGGATTACCCGCATATACACCTGGTTGAAATATACTCTTTGTAACAACTGAACCGGCTCCTATCACAACATTATCACAAATCGTAATAGGTAAAATGGTAGCATTCGATCCAATTGATACATTATTTCCAACTTGAGTGCGTTTCCAAAGTGCTTTATTTCCTCTCGCAGGCCCTCCATTTGAAAATAAATCATTTATAAAAACAACTCCATGCCCAACAAAACAATCGTTTCCAATTTCAACTAGTTCACAAATAAAAGCATGCGATTGTATTTTAGTTCCACTACCAATTCTAACATCCTTCTGAATTTCAACAAATGGCCCTATAAAACAATTAGTGCCAATTTCACAACCGTATAAATTGACAGGCTTAATTATTTTAACATCCTCCCCAAAAGACGCATTAACTATTCCAGATTCTAGAAGTGTAATACTCATACTGAAACTTTTGCTGCGGAATAAATTTTATCAATAATCTCCACAGTCTTCAAACCCTCAAAACCATTCGTGGCAATTACTCCCTGATGACTCAATACCTCAACAATATTTTCATAAACCTTATCATGATTCGACATCGAGCCCTGATATTGTCCATAGTTATTTGGAGGATTGCCGGGGGGGAGATCCTTTATTTCATAGCCTTCAATATTTTGATACTCCAATTCATTAAGATATTGCCCTCCAATTTTAACGGTACCCTTATCTCCAAATATCGTGAGAGAACCCTCCATGTTTTTTTTATAACTATTAACGGTATAATTAATGGTTCCTAATGCTCCATTATAAAACTCGCATGCAATCACACCGGTATCTTCAAATTCAATAACATCTTGATGTCCAAGATTCCCTGCAAATGCGTGAACTTTTTTAATATCACCAATCATCCAATACAATAGATCAACAAAATGACTAAATTGAGTGAACAAGGTTCCTCCATCTAAGAACTTTGTTCCCTTCCAAGAATTTTTGTAGTAATCTTCATCTCTATTCCAAAAGCAACTTAATTGAATACTCAGTATTTTGCCAAATCTGCCCTCATCAATCGCCTTTTTTACAACAGCCACTGGTGGATTAAATCTGTTTTGCTTTACAATAAATAATCTTCGGTTGGCATTTTCAGCGGCCTTTATCATTTCACCACAATCATGTACCGAAAGTGCCATAGGTTTTTCACAAAGCACGTGGTGGCCTGCCTTTAACGATTTTATTGTCTGCTCAGCATGTAAGCCATTAGGGGTGCATATTGATACTACGTCTAGGTCTTTCTCTTTTGCAAGCAACTCATCGATGTGGGTGTAATGATTACATTCAAAAGTTTCAGCAAATTTACGGGCCTTACTTTCATCAACATCGCATACCGCCTTTATCTCTCCATACTTAGTCATATGATTAGCATGTCTGTCACCAATGCGACCGCACCCGATTAGTCCAAATTTCAATGCCTTCATTTTTACCATAATAATTTTGTGTTCAAAAAAATCAACTATACGCCAGACCTTTCCCTCTTAATTTATTAAGGATCATCTTGAGTTTCTTCAAGATTTTATACTGATTTGGATAATCATAAAAACTTTTATTGGGTAACTTCATAATTGACTCAAACTCATCCTGAGTTAGTTCAAGCTTCTTCAACACAAAATCCAAATCTTCGTGAAGCAAGCTTTCAGGATAAATTGGTTTTTGCAATTCCTCCAATGCCTCTTCCTTTGACATTTGATTAGCAAATATTAATGAGGACAAATGTGCTTTTCGCTTATCAATGCCGAACTTCGTTGGTAAAATATACCCTTGATAAAAACGTGTGTAAATAGATTCATAGTGCTTGCCCCCGTAGTATTTCCAGCCTAATTTTTCTTTGAGTATTCCCATCGCATTAGGCTTGTTGTACTCCATGTAATTTAGCAAAGATATAATTCTTATACCCTTAATAAATGTATAGTAGAAATACTTAATTGGTGTTATGGTTGGGTAAGTTTTAAGTGTGGATTTTCCAAATTCTTTATTTATACTCTTTATATATCGCCAATCAATGTGCCCGTACGACCATGATATCGGCATGACTGATTCTGTCTCAAAATTGTTACCATTGATAACATATTTAATGCCCTTTTCATTTGCGATCTTAAAGAATAAGGCAAAAATCGCATGGTCAGTTGGTATTTCCCCATCGGGGGTAGACGCTCTCAAAAAAGCGAGTTGAAGAGATTTGAATTCCTGCCAGTCAATCACATAGGTGAGCAGATCGATGTTGAGTTTATTGAGGGTATTTTCTATATTTTTTACAGCCAGTTCTGAGTTCCAGCCGTTATCAAAATGGATTGCTAATGGCCTAATTCCCAATTCTTTAGCTCTATAAGCGATATAAGTGCTATCCACGCCTCCGCTTACACCTATAATGCAATCATACTCTTTTCCGATACCAGCTTGCTTAATTTTAGTTATTATTTCCGTAAGTCTTTCAGGATCTTCAGGCTTATTAAATAGCCTTAACTTTGCCCGTTGATGATAATCATAAAAATAATTAGATATACCATCCTTATCGAAGCGGATATCTGGATCGGAATTCGTGTCCATAACCGATTTGACACATACTCGATAATTTTCTTTCATTTTTTTATGATATAAAATCTGGTGGAGAATGAATTGAACGCGGAATACTGAACGTGAAGATGGATTAAAATATCATCAACATCCCGATAATCAAATCCAAAATGGGTACCCCATCCTTCTCTTTTATCCCTAAATGTTGAAATGCGTTTCCCCTGAACTAGTTGATAAAAATACTTTCTTCGCCCAGGTTTACCTGGCAATTCATTCAATGAATACCTATATAAAAGCACTTTGATGAGAAACTTGACTATGCCTACTATGCCTATTTCAATTGGAACGGATATTAAAATTCTGGAACCAGGATCACCAAATACAATAATATTTTTAATGGCATTTGCTAAATCACCTACATGTTCTAATGTTTCAAAACAGGTAATTATCTCAAACTTTACTTGTTCAGGTAAAACCTGCTTATTAAGATCTATGAATTCAAATTTGATATCAGGATAGCGTTGCCTCGCTAATTCAAGATTTTCCACCACATGATCCATTCCTCGGCTTACCCCTAGACAATACGTTGATCGCACTACATCTGTAATGTATCCGTTACTGCATCCAATATCCAAATAAGACTCATCTCGCTTTGGCGTCAGCGACTTCAGCGTCCGAAGAATTTTCCTTAATCTCAAAATATGTGGAATATTTCGAAATGTCTTTCTTTTATAGGTTAATGAATGATCAATCATGATTAGCGGTTATTACCATATTGTCTGATAGGCTACAAACGACCGAATATACTTTTATAAATATGATCTGTGATTCCCACTTCTTTTTCTGTGTGACATTGAGACAGGATGCCTTCTCTCTCTTTATATCAATCATATCCATAGTTAGAATTGCAGTTTCCAATGACCTAGTATTGGGTTAGTTACATTAAGGATGAGTAAACTTCTGTCAATTTTTTCTTCTCCTCATTCCATGTCCACTTATTCCTATTTTGAAGTACAATTGATTTTCTTTTTTTGATTTCTTCACTGGAAAGAGTGGAGACTAACTCAACCAGTTCTTTCTCTGATTGAATGAACCAGCAAACACCGAACTGCTCAAATTCCGATTTTACATCCGGGAACTCACTGCAAATAAAAGGAACACCTGCAGCCATATATTCAAAGACTTTGTTAGGTAAACTATAATAATAACTTAAACAAGTGTTCTCTATAATACTTAACCCAACATCCGCGCCCGCAACATATTCTAATACTTCGTGTGGGGGTACAGCCGAAAGATAATGAATGTTGGGGCCAAGATTTGATTTTACTTTTGACTCCAAGTCTCCATATCCTAAAAAAAGCAGGTGTTTGCTTGAACCCTGAAGATCCATAAATGCATTTAATAACAATTCAATGCCGCGTCCGCCTGAAAGCAGGCCAACGTAAATATACAACTGAGACGTCTCCTCTAATCCCAGAATGGATTTTGTATTGCGAATTCTATTGACCGATTTTGTTTCAGGAATGTTCTTTATTGTTGTTATCTCCTTTATTCTATAAGCATGCGTGTACCAGGTCTCAATTGAGTGACTTACCACAATTGTGCGATCAACAAATTTTATAAAGAATCGCTCCAGTATTTGAGCAACCCGCTTACGCATTCCCTTAGAAGCATGAGTCTCGGTTTCTAATTCATGAGCATCATAAATAAGATGAGATCTTGAAATCCATTTTAACAAAACACCAAAAGGAAGGAGTGTAAGAGAATGGATGTTTATTACTTGCGGCTTAATTCGTAGAGTCAAACGGAATAATACTATAAAAAAAGATAATAATGTAAATACATTTGACCATCGTGAGTTACCCTTCTTACTAACGCTAGTCTTTAGCCTATGAAGGGATATGTTATCTGAAATTTCCTCTCTTTCAGGTAAGCCCTCTTTCCAAAGACCAACCAAGACGACCTTTTCTGCAATGGCTAACTGAATAATCGCCTGAGACTCTCTCAATATCCTAGATTCATTGGTGAAATAAGATGGATAAATGTGGAGGTTAAGGCGAATTTTAGAATGATCCTTGCTCAAATCTATCAATAAATTAAGTTAATACCTGATTTTCGCCTACTTTAAGCACAAAACTAATGATTTATGGATAAAATAAGTGCTGAGAAATTCTAACTAATTTTCGCTGAGATTCTTGTCTAGGGAATAAATAACCCTATTGATATCCACTGCTTCCGGAGGTTCTTAATATCAGCTTATCACCCTCATGCTTAAGCTAATAGTTGGGTCAACCCCACTTCGAAACAAGAGCTCTAACTTAACCCCAGATAGAATTCAAAACAGTATGATTCGGATAATTTATAAGGACAGCTTTATGTTTACCGTGAAACACAAACATACTACCAGCTGCCGCTGCTGAGGCATTGGACTGTTTAACCACTTTTTCAATATCAGCCAGCGAACCAGCACCGCCACAAGCAATAACCGGCACATCAACTGAACCGGTAATCTTTTTAACCAGATCAAGGTCATAACCCGTCATCGTGCCATCAAGATCAACATTATTTAAAAAAATCTCGCCTACACCTAAATTTTGAAGATACTCTGCATGCTTTACAGGGTCTACTCCAAGAGATGTTTTTTTTACATGGGAATATACCTGATATTTTCCTAACATGTTTTTTTTAACGTCCATCGAACCTACAATTGTCGAGGCACCAAAAATTTCGCTTGCGTTCTTTATAAAGTCAGGATTCAGAATTGATTGAGTATTAATGCATACTTTTTCAATTCCGCTTTGAATTAGACTCCTTATCTGATCAACGCTTCTTATAGCTCCACCATAGGCAAGCGGCATGAAACATTCAGATGCAATTTCTTTCAGATATTGGTAGGGTGGCTCACGGTTTTGCTTTGAAGCATCAATGTCAAGAAAGATGAGTTCATCCACTTCTTTTTCGTTAAGAATTTTAACCGCGTTAAAAGGATCGCCTATATATTTAGCATCCCTAAACTTAACCGTTTTTACAAGGCCCTTATTTCGAAGCAATAGAACCGGTATAACACGTGGTATAGCCATTAATATTTTTCAATAAAGTTTTTATACAGTTGTTTTCCAAAACGATGGCTTTTTTCTGGATGAAATTGAACTCCTAGAATATTATCTCGTTCAAAAGCCGAGTGATACATAATGCTGTATTGATTTTTGGCCAATACATCCGATTGATCCAAACAAGTAATTCCATAGGAGTGAACAAAATAGAAACGCATTCCTTCTTCCGATGTCGGAAGAAGTTTACTTTCCTTCTCCGGTCTGACATAATCCCAACCCATATGAGGAACCGAAAATTTTTTTCCATTCAAACTTGTTGGAAATTTCCGAACAACACCATTAATAAATCCAAGCCCTGGTTCATTCCCCTCTTCGCTTGAGTTACATAATAACTGCGCCCCAAGACACACTCCGAGAATTGGAGTTCTATCTTCAAGCACTCTTTTTTGAAGCGAGGAAACTAAATTCAATTCTCTTAACTTTTGCATGCCAAAATCGAAGGCACCTACGCCAGGTAGAATTAAATGTTCGGCTTGGCTTACCTCTTCCGGATTTGAGGTGATAATCGAGACCTCCCCCAGTTTTTTAAGCATGTTTTGAATTGATCCAAGATTCCCAGCTTGGTAGTCAATAATTACGGTCATAGTAATTCCTAATAAATTTAATGATATCAGATTGGTAGTAACCCACTTAAAAAATAAATAAAATTAATCATTCTGAAGGGATGTGTCTTTAAGAAAGAATTGTCCTATAAAAAGCAACAGCAATCCACCATGCGTTATTAAAACTATAGGAAGGAAGCTACTAACAAGGCTATAAAAAAAGAGAAAAATTACACCAAAAAACTGAGTGCTTATACGAAGACGGCTAAGGAATGCGAAACATACACTAACAATTAGAATATTAACAACTACACCTGCCATACCCATATTCATGAATCCGTCACTTATTATACCATTATTGGCAAATACATCTTTGCTCAGAAAGACAATCTCACCAATAATATTTTGAGGAGGCATACTGAATGGATAGGAAATTATGGACCCCAAAAAAGAATGCCCCCAAAACAAAGGTTTGTCTTGAAAAAAATTAAAATACTCTACATCTAAAATTGCCGGAATAAAAAAAACCCTACGGTGAACAATATTTGGAATCGAGAAATCTCCAATAGTATAAAATAGTATAAGCGATAAAAAAGTAAGTCCTGCAATGCCCATAAATAAAAAATTTACTTTCTGGCTATAATCGCCCTTACGTAAAGCTATCACCAAGAAAACGCCCAGAAAAACGCCCTTATGACCACCGGCTAAAAAAAGAAAGAGTAAAGCAGCAACTGCCGTACAGGATTTAAAATGGTCTTTTCTTACCAGCGAATAAATTAACACAATTGGAATAATTATTTTAGTCAGCCATGAATAAAAATAACGTGTATAAGTATTCGAAACCGTCTCTTCTATTTCTCGTGTTGAGTAAATATCAATCAACAAAAAATTATTAAAATTTATATATGGCGTAAAAATTATCACAAATGGCATGATAGCAAGGGCTGCAATGATAAACAAAATAGAAAGCCTTTGACCTTCCAAAATATTTGGCATTCTTATTCGAATAGGAATAAATGTGCAGAAAAAATAAATACTTAAGAAATAAAGGGAATGAGAGAAAAGGATTCTCCAATCAGACTCCATGTAATTATTTACTATGATCGCTGGAAAAAGGAGTAAAATTAGCATGCAGTTCAAGATGGCATATGTGAAGTCTGATGTAGGGATAAGTAAAATGAACAAAATATAACACAACCCCAGTGCATATAAGAAAAAGAAATTAATTGAAGGTTTTATATCCTGAGGGAAGGAAAAATTCGGCAATATTATTTGAGAGAATACGATTTCCAGTAAAATCAAAATACAGAGCGACAGAAAACTATTTTTTAATTTGATAGCACTTACCTTGTATTTGTTAACATGCTTAGTAAAAGTATTCATAATTTAACATTATAAATTTCAGCCCAGCGGGATAAATTATATAATTTCCAAAGTGTATCAGGGTTATTTATTTTTGCTGCCTCTTTTACGTCTATCAACTCATTTATAAAGCTCGCGCTCTCCAGTGATTTGGTTATAGTTGTTCCAGCTAGCTTATTCCAGGTTTGTTTTGGCGCTTCGAACCCAAATTTATTTTTTCTCCAAGTTACTTCAGGGGGTAGTAAATCCTTCCCAATCATGCGCAGGGGGTACTTTGTCCATCCATCCCTGATTTTTGCCTCCATCGGCAAAGAAACTGCAATCTCAACAAGATTATAATCTAAGAATGGCACTCGTGCCTCAATTGAAAAACGCATTGAGTTCTTATCCTCATAGTTTAATAATTTAGGCAGCTGAAGTGATTGAATTTCATTTAATTGAAGTGCCTCTATGGATTGAAATGAATGAGTAATCGATTCTAATAACAAATCATTAAAATAGTGTCTATATGGCTTCTTGATAAATCGAAATCGATTTATCAAGACTTTTTTTCTTATAATCGTATTCGTAAAATAGGTTTTATATGCTAATACTTCAGAAATAGAGAGTTTTGAATTTTTCGAGATTTTGAAATACTCCGCTATCGCTTTGGTTAGCGGCAATTCATTAAGATAGGTTGAATAATATCTTTCATAACCCAGTAAAGTCTCATCTCCTCCCTGTCCATCTAGCAACACTATGCAGCCAGATTCTTTGGCCAGTTTCATTACAAAATATTGCATAACAATGGACAGACTCAAAAAAGGTTCCTCCTGAATTCGGATAACCTCTTCAATTACGCTGTCAATTTCCTCCACCGATGGCCTCGTTGTATACCAATCAAGATTGGAGTGTTTAACTACTAATTCGGCAAAGTGAGTTTCATCGGTTTCCTTCTCAATAGACCCTGCCGTAATTGCACGAAATTTTTGATTAGAGGTGTGATGGTAACGTGCGCTGGCTATTACCGAAATGATAGAGCTGTCTAATCCACCACTTAAACACGTTCCAACCAAAACGTCAGAACGTAGACGAAGATTAATTGATTTAATTAAATTTTCCCTGTATAAATCAATAGCATCCATAACACTCAATTTATGAATATCTGGGTTTAATTTTAGCTGATAATACTTCTCTATTGTGTAATGATTTGAAGGAAGTTTATAGATTAAGTTACAACCTTGCGGAACACGTTTTATTTCTCTAAAGAAAGTATTGTTAGTATGATTCTGCTGGTTTAGATACAAATAGTCAAAAATAATTTGTGTGTCGGCATACACATCTTTAAGAAGAAATAACAATTGTCGTATTTCAGAAGCAAAACTAAACATAGTTTCATTACTGAATAGATAAAGTGGCTTAACACCAAAACGATCGCGACTAATGAAGACCTGACTTTGCATTCGATCATGGATTGCAAAAGCCCACATCCCATTGAAGCGATTTACACATTGAGTCCCCCATTGATGATATGCTGCGAGTATTATTTCGGTATCGGTACCCGATGAAAAAGTGAAGCCAATCTTCTCTAGCTCTTTTTTTATTTCGAGATAGTTGTAGATTTCCCCATTGAAGGTAATTGTGTATTTGTTATTCCAAGACATCGGTTGTGCACCAGCATCCGAAAGATCTAATATGGCCAGCCTTCTATGCCCAAAACCAACATTATCAAAATAATAGAATCCTTCTCCATCTGGCCCTCGGTGCTGAATTGAATCATTCATTTCCTTCAATCTTTTTGAATCTACTGAAGTGAAATCCTTCATTATTATACCAGTTATACCACACATTTATGACAAGTGATTTAATGTTCGATACTGCAAAATGAAATAAATTAAATATAAAATTATTTCATGAATAACATACACAACGAGTAACTCTTCCGCGCTCAACTTAAGAACATAGGAAGAAACACCCAAGGTAATAAAAGTCGTTATAAAATAAAGTGTCTGCCAAAGTGATGCAACTTTAAGTTTGTTCGCTGCATTAAAAATTGATGATAATGGACTCACGACAAGCTGAATCAAAAAACTCAAAGAAAGGATTGAGGCGAAATATCCTGACCTCTCCCATTTATGCCCAAAAACAAATTTAAAAATATCAGGACCGAAGAAATATATGGTGAGGCAAATGGGAAGCCCCAACACCAAGAGACCTAATGCGGACTTTAAAAAAAAACCTCTTGCTTGCTGGTAGGAATTACTGGTAATCAGTGATGTCATCTTCTGATAAAATACATCTTTGAACGAACCTCCTATCAAACCTATTGGTGCACTTAATACGAGCGTTGTAAGTCCAAAATAACCTAAATCATTTGTTGCATAAAAACGCGTCATCACTAAAACAATTCCTTGTACGGAAGCAGTATCAAGAAATGCAGGAATTAAACCATATTTTGGATAATCCACATACTTTTTTGCAACAGTTTTAAGGTCATCAATTTTAATAAAATCAATTTTTTTTACTGAAATTCTCTGGAGATATAACCAGGAAGCGGCTAAGCCAAATAGTCTACCGAGAATAAGACCAAGATTTGTAAGTTTTACCAAGCCAAAAACTACGCTGGTAAGAATATAAATTATTGATTGGAAGACTTTAGCGGTAGCATTGTGAAAAAAAGTTTTCCTCCGTACCGATAAATAGGAAAACGAAGTCCAAATACCAAAAAGAAAAACATATAATGGAATAAAATAAATAGACGAGCCCAATTGATCATTAAAAAATGATCCAATACCAATTGAGCCCAGCATCAATAGAGCTGAATAAATGAACGTAATGTAAATACTCAGGGTAAATAGATTATGAGCCTCCGCATCTTTTGATGGCAACACGATAGCAAACTGATACCGACCACCTACGCCAACCACTAAAATACTTGCCCATGCAAAAAAAGAAGTAAATAATGCGAAGTCTTGCTCTGAGTAAAGTCTGGTTAACAAAGGAGATACAGCAAAAGGTAAAACCTGAGCTAACCCAGTTCCAATCATTTGGTAGGATACATTCCCTAAAAATTCTGAATTAAATATCTTACGTTTCACTTTATATAATGATGCAATAATAACTATTTGCCCAAACCTTGGGCGATCTGTTTATAATCAAAACTCTTTTTGGGAATTCCCAAAAGAAGTGTGACAAAAACAGCAAAGAAAAGATTACCTGAATATCTAGTGAGTAAGTTCTCAAATAGTGCTGCGAAAGAAAATACAAAAATAAAAGCAATAAGCAGAAAGTTTTTTGTTCTAAAAGAAAACACGTTCAGTGAAATAAGACCGCAGAGGAAAATTCCCAATCCAATAACGCCTCCGCCTAAAAGAAAATCTAAATACTGATTGTGACTATTGTGCATTTCCTTTGCGGGCTCGTCATACCCCTTAATCTGATACATCTCGAGTAACTTTGATTCTTTATTTCCCTCACCAACACCGACAAGCCAATTACTCTTTATTATTTCAAGTGATGCATCCCACGATAAAATCCTTAATGAATGACCATATTTTGCTTTAGGATCAAATGTAGAAATAGTATCCCCAATTGTATCCATAAAAACTTTAATCCTTGGATTTAAGAGGAAAAGCATAATTATTATAAACCAAAGACTGCATAGAAATATTAATTTATTCCTAACCTCGGTTTTTAAACTCAAGATAAAGTATAATAAAATAATTAGTGAGCAAAAGATGCCAGCTTTACTTGACAATAGGAATAAGGGGACAAAAAGAAAGAAATAGCAAAAAATAAGAATACGTTTTTGATGTACCCGCCAATTCTTTTTTAATACTTCTATAATTAGCACTTGTGAGAAAACAATGTAAAGCGCAAAATAAGTTGAATCAAGAAAGTAAGAGAGTTCACTACTAAAGAAATAATTTCCGCCCATTATAGAGGAGGTCATAAAATCATAATCAGTATCCTTGAGAACTTTTGCATCGAAAAATATTTTTCCTTCAACAATATTAACTGCGCGAATAAATGCACGTATAACACATATAATTGTTGCTAAAATATTTGCGCCAACAAAGGATATGTAAATCTTATCTCTGAGCTTATACTGAAAGTAATTCAAATTAAGGGCAAATATTATAGGAATTATAATAAGGGTTAACCTTCGTTCAATCAAGGACCAAGATCCTCCGAAAATTAAAACTGATATGAGGAAATAACAGAAAAGCAGGGGGAGGAACCAGTGAAATTTAAATGAGAACCACCTTTTTTCTTTAAGATGAATATAGAATGAATACAGAATAATGCCTACTATCGTAGCATTGATAAAACTTTTTGAGAATGGGAGTGCAAAAAAAAGAATTAACACTCCGATATCCTTCTTAGCATGATTGATACCCCCAAGAACTCTGTAAAGATAATTTACAATCATCAAATAGGCTGGATCACAGCAGGATTAATTTATTTTCTTCATATACCAATCAACTGTCTTCAAAATCCCACTCTCAAAATTTTCCTCAGCCTTCCAACCCGGCTCTACCTCAAGTTTACTTGCATCAATCGCATATCGTTTATCGTGCCCCGGTCTGTCCTTTACAAAGGTAAGTTGTACATTGTGAGACGAGAGTAGAAATAAATAAAATATACCTGTTAGCCAACAACAATACCGACCAAGGGTAGTAAATCATTGGCTTATTATAGATAGGCAATATTTGTTTGGATATTGCTTTTGTAAGAGGATAAAGCCTTGTTCCCGAACCACCTGCTAGAATAATGTCTTTCATAATTTTTTTAATGCTCTAGACATTATTATAATTACTGGTTTTCCTTCAATTTTTTAGAAATCACTTCAGTGAAATCTTTATAAACGCTGGCGATACCATCCTCTAATTCAATCTGATACTTCCAGCCTAGCGAATTTATCTTGCTAGCATCTAGCAATTTTTTAGGGGTGCCATCTGGCCGATCGGAATTCCATACTATGCCTCCCTGATAACCTGATATCTTTACCACTAAATTTACCAGCGCTTTTATGCTGAGGTCTTTTCCGGTTCCAACATTTATCATAGTCTCCTCACTATAATTTTGCATTAAGAAAAAGCATGCATTTGCAAGATCATCAACATGCAAAAATTCTCGAAGTGGCGCACCGCTTCCCCAAACTTCAAGGTTCGCTATCGATGATGTTTTTGCAGCGTGACACTTTCTAATGAGTGCTGGAAGTACATGCGAATTATTCAAATCATAATTATCATTCGGGCCATATAAGTTTGTAGGCATGGCACTGATAAAATCGCATCCATACTGCCTTCGGTAATTTTCACAAAGTTTGATACCCGCAATTTTCGAAATGGCATAAGGTTCATTTGTCTCTTCCAAAAAGCCCGATAATAGATATTCTTCTTTAAGTGGCTGGGGCGCAAGCTTTGGATAAATACATGATGATCCAAGAAACAAGAGTTTTTTTACTTTGTGTACATAACTCTGATGTATTACATTACATTCAAT
>JBBSCW010000013.1:0-23436 GCA_038249855.1 Bacteroidales bacterium | reverse complement strand
CCAATGACTTACGGACAATTTCCTGCAAAATATACGCCGGTAGAAAAATCGAAACAGAAAGAAACAATTCATTTTGCAATAGGTGAAATAAATAGTTGCGAATGGTTAGACATACCCGAAATAAATCAATTATTAGGCAGTAAAACAGAAGATATTATGAAATTCCAATCGAGCGTAATTACTTCTATGCTAAGCAATTTTGTATTGGGACGCATTATTAGCTCCGAAAAACTAAGTGACAAAGAAAGCTATACAATACAAGAATATCTTTCAGATGTCGATACTGAAATCTGGACCAAAACAGCGGATTCAAACCTGACTAATTACCAGAAAAACATACAGATAGTTTATGTGGATAAGCTTCGTTCTTTGATAAGTCCAGTGCTTATTCAAAATGATAAGTCAGAATCTCGCTCGATGACTGAAACTTTGTCGGCATCAGCTGCTTCGGTGCAATTAACATCGACTGTCAAACGGATAACAGATCTTCAAAAGAACCAACCACAAAACGCAGGACATTATCAATTGCTGCTCAAAATGTTAGATAAATAAATTAAACTCCAATTTTAAAATCAATAAGTTTATGAAATTCAAGAATATAGCCTTGTATTTATTTCTATTTTTGCCTTTTACCAATACTATGGCCGATAGCGGTATGTGGGTGCCATTGAATATAACTCAAAATATTAAGCAAATGCAAAAAGCTGGTTTAAAACTTTCGGCAAAAGACATTTACGACATTAATAAAACCTGTCTGAAAGATGCCGTGCTAGGATTAACCAATGAGGATATGCCTTTCGACAGTTTTTGTTCGGCCAGCTTCATTTCCGATAGCGGCTTGGTAGTTACTAATTATCATCCTATGATTCGCTACATTGAACTATTTTCGAAAAAAGAGAATGATTTTTTGAAATTTGGTTATTGGGCACAAAATAAAAGTGAAGAAACAAATTGTTTTCAACTGTATGCCATTCAGCTGATTAAGATGATAGATGTTACTTCTGAACTCGTAGCTGGAACAGACTCATTATCTGTTGGAGACAAAAATAAGCTTATCAACGAACGGGGAAAAGTAATTGTAAAACGACTCATAACCGACAAAACTACCGATGGTCAGATTACATCGTTTATGGCTGGTAATCAATTTATACTCTCCATTTACAAAATCTACAAAGATGTTCGAATGGTAGCCGCTCCGCCCATGGTAATGGGAAAATTTGGTGGCGATGCCGATAACTGGACTTGGCCACGTCATACTGCGGACTTTTCGCTTCTGCGCCTTTATGTTGATAAAGATAACAAACCCGCTAGCTTCAAAAAAGAGAATATCCCTTTGACCAATAATCCTTATTTTAAAGTTTCGTTGGGTGGAGTAAAAGAAAACGATTTTGCAATGGTAATGGGTTTTCCAGCTCGTTCAAAATTATTTATTCCTTCTTTTGGTATCGATTTTCTTGTCAACCAAGAACTTCCGGCAAAAATAAAAATCCGTGGAGAGAAACTAAAACTAATTAATGAAGCAATTGGCGATAATCAGGAAATCAAATTCAGATATACCGCAAAAGTGAATGCAATTACAAACAATTATCTTCGCTGGAAAGGTGAGTTGAAAGGACTTAAAAAAATGGATCTCACATCTCAAAAAATAGCAGAAGAAAAAGAGTTGATGGACTGGATAAACGCAGACCCCATACGCAAAGAGAAATATGGTGATATCATTGAAATACAGAAGAAAATTTATGATGATTTGATTCCGTATAAAGTGGCAGACGTTTATTTTAACGAAGCTGGTTTGAGTGGTGCTGAGATTATTCCATTTGCAGGAAAATTTGAGAAAATGGTTCAGATGTTCAACCGTAAAAAAGTGAACATGAAGGCTATTAATGCAGAAGCAAAAAATCTCACACCTTTGGTAGATCAGTTTTTTAGAGGCTGGGACTATGAATTAGATCGGAAAATGTATTCAAGTCTTTTGTATATGTATTACGAAAGTGTGGATAAAAAATTCATATCCAATGAAATGACAGCTGCTTTAAAGGAGTATGATGGAGATGTAGAAAAGTATTCCGAAGCAGCATTCTCTAATTCAATCATAACAAAAAAAGATAGTTTGTTATCATTTCTAAACAAGGTTGATTCTGTTTCAATTCAAAAACTCACTTCTGACCCTGTTTATAAATTGGCCTTGAGTTACTACAAAACATATATCGAAACAGTGGCTAACCAGATGAAAAAACTTCAAAATGAGCAATCAAAATATTATACGATGTACGTAAATGCCATTGCTGAGAAAAATGCAGGAAAGCTCTTGAGTCCCGATGCTAACCGAACTCTGCGTGTTGCTTATGGAAATGTAAACGGATGCAATCCTGTAGATGGCGTAAAGTATGATTTCTATACTACTATTGATGGGATATTTGAGAAAAACCTTACAAACCTTGGAAATGAGGATTATTATATACCCAAGAAACTAAGAAGTCTGTACGAGAAGAAAGATTTTGGAAAGTATGCCGAAAATGGAGTTCTTCATGTCAATTTCCTAACAAATTGTCAGACAACCAGCGGTAATTCGGGCAGTCCAGTCTTAAATGCCAAAGGAAATCTAGTTGGCGTGAATTTTGATAGAATAAGCGAAGGCGTTGCTTCCGACTATCGGTATATACCTGATTTAAGCAGAAGTATCACACTCGATGTTCGATATATGTTGTTTCTATTAGATAAATACTCGCCTTCGGGTTATCTACTAAACGAAATGAAATTTGTAAAGTAAAAAGGTTTCAACATTTTTTGTGTGTTCCACGATAAATCGGGATGTTCCATTTACGTTTTTCAATATAAACACCCACACGATTCTTGCTAGAACTAAATTGTAAATGTTTAAAATGTAAATTCCCTATAACCATGTTTAAAAAGTTTATAATTGTATTTTTAGCATTTAGTTTTACGCTAAGTGCACAACAAAGTGGCAATCAAGCCAAAAAAGAAGTTCCCGTTTTGCACGAAGTTTCTAATAAAGAGGTAGTACAAAGCGTTTTTGCTGACGCTATCAAAGTAGATAAAATCAACGATTTTTGGTTTAAAATTTTGGATGGGAAAAACCAAGTTTTAGGATTTGCCATGTCATCAACTCCGTTTTGTAAGGATATTGTGGGCTATCATAAAACCACTCCAATAATGATTATAACGGACAAAGATTTCGTTATTCAAAAAACTGCATTGCTAACTAATTGGGAAACGCTGGGATACGTAAGAAGATTAGAGAAAAAGGGATTCTTTAATCTTTGGAATGGCAAAAAACTAACAGAAGCTGCTGATGTTCAACTTGATGCATATACTGGCGCTACTTGTACAGCAAAAGCAATTGGGGGAAATATTGACTTTTTGCTCGCCAATGGAAGTAAGAAACTACCGAAAAAATAAACATTATCGTATTCACACTCCAAACAAAAGGGCTGAATTTCTCAATGAAGTTCAGCCCTTTAATATTGATGTGTTTTCAAAAATCAGGGATGATCTTCGTGTGTACACAAACCTACAATCGTATGAAAAGTATCGTGTAGTTTAATAAGATCTTCTTTGATCAGCTCGTCGGATGCATTTGCTTTTACCTTAGCATCCAGGGCTTTACTTTGCTTAACAATCAGTTTTAAGTTTTTCTTAATGTTTTTAATATCCTTAAAATCCGAAGGAATTTCAGACTCTTTCCAAGCTATTGAATTTTTTACTAATTCTGCTGAACGGCTACGAATAGGCTTAAAATCCCCTTCCTCCATAGGGTGAAAAGTTTCACCAATTGATCTGTGAAATCGGTTTTTTTCGCGCCAATCCACTTTGGTTTGTGCCGAGATAAAATTAGTTGCTAATAATAAGGCTACTAATGCAAAAATTGTTTTAATGTTTTTCATCTTTAAATAGCTGATTTTAATGCAATTGTCGAATAGTTTGTTGACATACAAAAAAACAGATTTATATTTTTTGTTTTCTATCCACAACGTGAATTTTAAACAAGTAAAATTTGAATTTGTTCGGTCATTTTCCTAAAATTTGGAAATTTTATATTTGCTTGAATCATTACAGTATTACATTTTCAACATCACATAGCCAAAAACTGCGAATTTATAACTTACATTTATCGTCACTGCATAAACGTTCATATCTAATTGTAATTTCGACTGGACATTTATGTCAGATTGGACAGCTTTAACCCATATTGCAGCAATTTCCTAAAAAATTATTGCTAATCAGCATTTTGCGACTCTGGGAATTCAGATTTGATCACTACAAATTTTTTCTTTCTGAAAAGAAGAGTATTTGTATTTCAGTGCATTATCTAATTTGTTTATGTTTTGATTTAGTTCTGAGAAATAATCTATTTTGAGAACTTCTTCCACATGATTTTTACCATAAAACAAAAAAACAGCTAACAATTATCTCTAATTATCAGCTGTTTAACTCGTTTTACAAGTTGTCTTACTAAGATTCGAACTTAGACAGGCAGATCCAGAAACTGCAGTGCTACCATTACACCATAAGACAAGGTATTATTATTTGGAGAGTCAAAAGTATAAAAAAATATTACTTCCGACAAGTATTGTTTAAAAAAACGGTTGAAATCCGTTTAAGAATTTCAACCGCTCGGTTGATTGTGTTGTCTCACCAAGACTCGAACTTGGTCAGGCAGAACCAAAAACTGCAGTGCTACCATTACACCATGAGACAATCGTTGGGCTTTATTTTTCAAAAGCGGTGCAAAGATACGATTGTTTTTCGTCTTTGCAAAATGTTTTGGCGAAATATTAGATATTTCTATCTTTAAATTATTCGGCTATCAATAGGTAATAGTTCTTTTTCCCTTTTTGAGCAAGTAAGTATTTGCCATTTAGCAAAGAAGTAGTGTCAATTATTTGATCTTGATTATCAATTTTTTCTTTGTTAATACTTACACCTCCCGATTGGACTAACTTTCTCATTTCACCTTTAGAAGGGAAAACTGCAGCATTATCAACCAATAGGTCTATTGCCTTTACACCATTCTCCAAAATTGATTTGTCAATCTTAAACTGTGGCACACCGTCAAATACAGCCAATAGCGTGTCTTCATCCAATTTCTTTAAAGCCTGTGAAGTAGCATTGCCAAATAAGATATTCGAGGCCTCTAAGGCTGCGCTATAGTCTTCCTGTGAATGTACCATAACTGTAACTTCTTGTGCCAATCTTTTCTGTAATGTACGTAAATGGGGTGCTTCAGTATGAACACTTACCAACTCGGCTATTTCTTCTTTAACAATAGATGTAAATATTTTGATGTACTTTTCAGCATCGGCATCACTTACATTGAGCCAAAATTGAAAAAATTTATAAGGCGAAGTGTACCGACGATCAAGCCACACATTTCCACTTTCAGTTTTACCAAACTTTCCACCATCTGCTTTCGTTATCAATGGGCAAACTAAGGCAAACGCTTCTCCACTAGTCTTGCGACGAATAAGCTCAGTTCCTGTGGTTATATTTCCCCATTGATCGGAGCCACCCATTTGTAAACGGCAATTCTTTTCTTGATACAAATGTAAAAAATCAAAACCTTGAAGCAATTGATATGAGAACTCTGTAAACGACATTCCAACATTAGAATCATTGGCCAAACGCTTTTTTACTGATTCCTTTGCCATCATATAATTGACTGTCAAATGCTTACCAATATCACGAATAAAATCCAAGAATGAATAATCTTTCATCCAGTCGTAGTTATTGACTAATTCGGCAGCATTTGAAGCATCGCTATCAAAATCAAGAAATTTTGATAACTGTAATTTGATAGATTCTTGATTGTGTCGCAAAGCAGCCTCGTCTAGCAAATTTCTTTCAGCCGATTTACCTGATGGATCACCAATCATACCTGTTGCACCACCAATCAATGCAATAGGCTTATGGCCAGCGCGCTGAAAATGACGAAGCATCATTACACTTACAAGATGCCCAATATGCAAGGAGTCAGCCGTTGGATCAATGCCCACATAGGCTACAGTCAATTCTTTTGCTAATTGCTCTTCAGTTCCGGGCATCATGGTATGTATCATTCCACGCCATTCTAATTCTTCAATAAAATTCATTCCTATAATAATTTAATTATGTCACTAAAACCTATCTAAATAAATAATGATTAATTTCAACTAAAAAAAAAGCGTATTATTCAGTATTTAATTCGAGCTGCAAAGATACAATAATTTGAATAAAATAATAAGATAAGGATGTAAGTTTGAACTTTGGAGAATAATAGGATACAATTAATTCTTAATTAAATTTCAGTAAAAAAAGCAACGAACAACATAAGTATATATAATGAAATTGGGTGAATTACTTATATGTCCTCACAATTTTATAACTTTGCAGCACAAAACATTAGACACAAAACAGGTGTTATTATAATTCCTACAACTAAGCAAAAAGTAGGAGAATGGATTTTAAATAAAACGAAAATGGATTTTAAATACGATGTAATCGTCATAGGTGCCGGACATGCTGGCAACGAAGCAGCTTGTGCTACAGCTAATATGGGTTCAAAAACGCTACTCATCACCATGGACATGAACAAAATTGGCCAGATGAGTTGTAACCCGGCAGTAGGTGGGATAGCCAAAGGACAAATTGTACGGGAAATTGACGCACTTGGCGGTCAAATGGGAATAGTTACAGATCGTTCGGCCATACAATTCAGAATGCTGAATCGGTCGAAAGGACCTGCCATGTGGAGTCCGCGCTCACAAAGTGACAGAAATCAATTTATTCAGGAGTGGATTAAAACCTTAAGTAATACCCCAAATTTATACATTTGGCAGGATACTGTAAAAAAGTTAACTTTTTCAAACAATCAAGTTACAGGAGTAGTTACTGCACTCGGAGTTACCATGCAGGCTAAATCGGTTATTCTTACAACCGGAACTTTTATGGGTGGGTTGCTACACATTGGTAAAAACCAAATTGTAGGTGGTAGAATATCAGAACCAGCATCGTTTGGCATTACAGAGCAACTCAAAAAATTAGGGTTCAGAGCCGACAGAATGAAAACAGGCACACCTGCAAGAATCGACGGAAGGACGATAAACTTTGAGAAAATGGCAGAACAAGAAGGAGAAAATGATTTTCATAAATTTTCTTTTTTGGACACAGTACAGAGAAACCTCAAACAAATGAGTTGTTGGATAACTTATACCAATGAACAAACTCACGATATACTGAGAACAGGTTTAGAAAGCTCACCTCTTTACAACGGACAAATTCAAAGTATAGGTCCGCGTTATTGTCCAAGCATTGAAACAAAAGTGATAACATTTGCAGATAAAACATCACATCAACTATTTTTAGAACCCGAGGGAGTAGATTCTAACGAATATTATATAAACGGATTCTCTTCTTCCCTACCCTTAGATATTCAAATACAAGCAATCCAAACGGTAACAGGATTAGAAAATGCTCAATTATTTAGACCAGGTTATGCAATTGAATACGACTTTTTTGATCCAACTCAACTGAAAAGTACGCTGGAAACTAAATTGATTGAGAATTTATTCTTTGCAGGACAAATAAATGGAACAACTGGTTATGAAGAAGCAGGCGGGCAAGGATTAATAGCTGGCATCAATGCACACATAAAATGTCATGGTGGATCAGAATTTACATTGGCACGAAACGAATCATATATTGGGGTATTAATTGATGATTTGGTAACAAAAGGAGTTGACGAACCATACAGAATGTTTACTTCAAGAGCAGAATACAGATTACTACTTCGACAGGATGATGCTGACGTTCGACTTACTGATAAGGGTAACAATTTAGGTTTAGCAAAAGCAGATAGAGTTGATTTACTAAAAACAAAAAAGGAAGTACAACGGAGCTTAGTAGAATTTCTAAAGACAACTTCAATCAAGCCTAATCAAATCAACTCCTATCTAAGCAGTATCAATTCATCGGAATTACAACATGGTTGTAAACTGCACGACTTAGTTCTCCGTCCACAAATAAGTATAACCGATTTATCAAATGCTGTACCGGCATTAAAAGATAAATTAAATCAAATTACTTCACGAAGGGAAGAAATTATTGAGGCCACAGAGGTTCTTATGAAATATGAAGGCTATATTGAAAGGGAAAGATTAATTGCAGAAAAGCTACAAAGACTTGAACATATCAAACTAAGAGGCAGAATAGAGTACAGTTCCATCCTCTCGCTTTCGACAGAAGCTCGACAAAAACTTTTAAAGATAGACCCCGAAACGATTGGACAGGCAAACCGTATTCCAGGAATATCTCCAAGTGATGTAAATGTATTACTCGTTCTTTTAGGAAGATAGCAAACTAATTTTTTGTTTTTAAATGGCGAATTGTTTCACGTGGAACTTTTCGAGCCTATTAAAAATAGACATTTGTTCCACGTGAAACAAAAATAAGAACCAAATCAATGAGTAATAAACAAACTTTAAAGAACCAGATAGCTACATTGCCAGACAAGCCTGGAGTGTATCAATACTACAATGTACAAGATGAAATTATATATATTGGTAAAGCTAAGAATTTAAGGAAAAGAGTTAGTTCATACTTTAACAAAATACATGAAACTGGTAAGACAAATGTACTTGTAAAAAACGTAAATCATTTAAAGTATATTATTGTAGAAACAGAAGAAGATGCACTGCTACTCGAAAATAATTTAATTAAGGAATATCAACCAAGGTATAATATTTTACTCAAAGATGGTAAAACATATCCAAGTATTTGCATTACTAAAGAACCTTTTCCACGAGTATTTAAAACAAGAAATATATTTAAAAATGGTTCAGAATACTATGGGCCATATAGTTCAAATTATACTATAAATTCAATAATTGAGATTATTCATCAAATTTTTCCAATACGAACATGTAGTCTACCGTTATTCGATGAAAGTATAAATGCAAAAAAATTTAAGGTGTGTTTGCAGTACCATATACATAAATGCAACGGTCCTTGTGAAGGTAAAGAGACAGTAGAGGAATATCAAAAATACATTGAACAGATAAGACAAATTATCAAAGGAGATGCGAATGATATAAGCAAAATCTTATTAAAACAAATGAAGGAACTTTCAGAATCTTATAAATTCGAGGAGGCTCATTTGCTAAAACAGAAATATGAATTGGTAGAAAATTATAAAGCAAAATCAATAATTTCAAATTCTATTGTAGAAGACACGGATGTATTTGCTTACGATGAAAATGAAAATTCAGCCTTTGTAAATATACTAAGAATTTCAAAAGGAAGCATTATTCAAGGCTATACTATAGAATACAAAAAGAGAATAGAAGAACAAAAAGAAGAGATACTATCAACAGCAGTGGTTGAACTGCGGGAAAAGTTGAAAAGTAATTCTAAAGAAATTGTACTCCCCTTCAAATTAGAATTCAACCTTTCAGGAGTGAAAACTGTAATTCCACAAAGAGGTGATAGAAAAAAGTTGCTGGATCTGGCATTACAAAACGTACGGCAATATAAACTTGATAAACTAAAACAAGCTGAAAAATTAAATCCAGATCAAAGAGCAATACAACTCTTAGAAAGTATTAAAGAAAGATTTCAACTACCTAAAATTCCAATGCATATAGAATGTTTCGACAACTCTAACATTCAAGGCAGTAATGCAGTAGCTGCTTGTGTAGTATATAAAAAAGCAAAACCTACAAAGAACGAATATAGAAAATATAATATAAAGACTGTAATAGGCCCTGATGACTATGCTTCTATGTATGAAGTAGTTAATAGAAGATATAGCAGAATGTTGAAAGAGGGTTTACCTCTACCCGACCTAATAATTGCGGATGGTGGGATAGGTCAGATGGAAATTATAAGGAAAGTGGTTGTAGATGAATTAAAGCTGAATATACCAATAGCTGGTTTAGCAAAAGACAATAAACACAGGACAAATGAAATTCTATATGGATTTCCTCCGAAAGCTGTTGGATTGAAACCTACAGACCAGTTGTTTAAATTTTTTGCAGGTATGCAGGACGAGGTTCACAGATTTGCAATAACATTCCATAGAGACAAAAGAAGCAAGGATCAAACTTCCTCAGAATTGGATTCGATAAAAGGAATTGGTGAGAAAACCAAAAATGAACTTATAAAGCAATTTAAAAGTGTAAAACGTATTAAAAGTGCAAGCATGGAAGAACTAACAAAAATAGTCAGAACTAACAGAGCATCAATTATTTACAATCATTTTAATCAGGAAATAGAACGTTGAGAGTAAGATATTTAAAAAAGTATGTATAACTACACGCAAATATCATAACTACAAAGTGCTAAAAACATGAAATTTAGATACGATTTAGAATTACTAAAAAATTTTCAGATTGAATAAACAAAAACAGTATGTTAAAAATAAAATCATTAAAAACAATAAATAATACCGCACAGGAATTTATAAACGAAATTGGAAATAACAAAGTATTTGCCTTTAACGGAAAAATGGGTACCGGCAAAACAACTTTTATAAAAGCAATTTGTGAAGTACTTGGCGTGGAAGAAAATATTAACTCTCCAACATTTTCAATTGTTAATGAGTACGAAACTAAAAACGGTCAACTAATATATCATTTCGATTGTTATAGAATTAATAAAATACAAGAGGCAATAGAATTTGGAGCAGAAGAATATTTGTACAGTGGAAATTTGTGCTTTATTGAATGGGCAGAAAATATAGCCCCTCTCCTACCCGACTCAATTATAAATGTAGAAATTGAAGAAGTGGAAGATGGAATAAGAAGGGTAATCATTAAATAATTTGGAGATTTGAAAATTTGAAATTTGAAAATTTGAAAATGAAAACAAAGAAAAACAAAAATGTGTTGGAGCAGGTGAAGGCCGCTCGAAAGCAAAGCCGGGAAGAGGAAATAAAATTGCACGGCAAAACATTGAATTATGGAAAAATAATTGAATCGAAAAAAGTGTATAAACGCAAAAAAAATAAGGCAGATGATGAAATTCTGCCTTATTTTTTTTATTTCAATTTGTATCTTAATCCCACTGTAAAATTGGTTCCTGGCTGCGATAGACCACCAAAATCAGCATAACTTGCATTAAGGATGTTATTGATGTCCATAAACAAATCAACATGTTTAGATTCCCATATTATACGTGTATCGAGCATTGTGTAGGGTTTATATTCCAATAAGCTGCCAGAAGCAAAATCAGCATAATTACCCGCCCTATCAAAATATCCTATTTTCCATAAAGTAGAGATTTTACTGAAAAATCTATGTTGAAGGGTAAAAACGAATTTATGTTTTAAGTAATCTAAAGCATATTTTGAATCAAAATTGGTCGCTTTTTTATCGATATTGAGATAGGAATAATTTAACTTTATGGAATTAATGAATGAGTTTTTAAAATCATATTGTAGAAGAACATCAGAACCCATAGCATTAATTTCGGCTAAATTCTTACTTTGCCATTTAGGAGAATCAGGTAATTTGACCCAATCAATTACATCAATTCCAATTCTATAAAAGGTGGAAATATTAACTTTGAATTGTTTGAATTTAGTATTATAAGTTATTTCAAAAGTTTTTGCTTTCTCAGGTTTCAAATTTGCATCTGCTTGTTGAATAGAGTTTTGCAGATATAGATCAGTAAATGTTGGTAAACGCTGCGCTGAATTTGCAGAAAAATTTATATGAGAATTATCGTTAATAAAATAAGTCAAATCAAGTCCACCGGCCGTAGATAAACCATATTTTTCAGTGTAGGTTTCAGATAAACCCACAGAAAGATAAAAGGAATTAAAACCTTTAGAATAGTTAAGTGCAGCAGTACTAAGTAATCTATTATCGGTTTTAGTAAAAGGGTGTAATATATCGTACTTATTTTCAAGCAGTTGATCTAATATATTACCTAAGGCATTGCTGGAAATATGTTCATTTCTCATATCAAAACCCAACGAAAATTTACCAATTTCTGTCAGTAAAGTGGAATTAAATTTAGCTCCTGAAACATCGGTTAAATGATAATTGTGCGTTGTATACCAAGCAGGAGCAGCGTCCATATTCCTAAAAAGTTCAAATCTATCATAATGCTGCCTATAATAAGTCTGAGCATTCAACAGTAATCTATTAACAGAATAATTCCAATTTATAGAACCAAATAGTGTTTTATTATAATCGAACTGATTAGGATATGCAAAACTGTAAAAAGAATTTGCCCCATAAGCTTTGGTTTGATAACCCAATTGAAGATCAAACTTACCCAAACTCTTTGTAGAAAGGTTGGTTTGTGAAAATACATTCAGTATGTCATAATCCGTATTCTGCATATAACCTTGACTGCTTTTGTGAGTAGCAGAGGCGAGAGTACTAAAGCTGTTTTTAGTATAACCAGCTGTAATATTCTGTAAATATGTACTATAACTACCAGCGGAGAGTTGTGCGGAAACATTAGTTGGATTATTACTCTCTGTAATAATATTAATAGCTCCACTGAAAGCATTTGAACCGTAAATTGAAGAACCTTGAAGTACTTCTACACGAACAACATCTGATAATACAACCGGAATATTCAAATTATAATGACCAGTTTGAGGATCTGTCAGGTTTACACCGTTCAATAAAATCAGTACTTGATCAAACGAGCCGCCTCTTATGCTAATATCAGATTGAGTCCCACCCACTCCTCTATTTCGGATATCGACGCCCGGAATTGACTCCAATAACTCATCTATGTTTTGTACTGGCAATTGCTGAATAGTTTTACGGTCGACAACATGAATTGTACGGCCTAAATCGGAGAATAATTTGTATTGGCTAGCAAATACATCAACACTTTGTAAACGCACTGCTAAACTATCAGGAATGGTCTGTGCGTTAATAGTAAAAGCGAAAAAAGATAAAAGATAAAAGAAATTTCTAAGTAAATTAGTCATATTGTAAGAATATTTATTTTGAAAAGTAACTGAATGCTAGAAATAAAAAAACGGTTAAAACAGGAATGAACCTATTTTAACCGTTATATGGGTATTATTAGAAAGTATAGACTGAGCTGCACAATCAGATTGCTGAGTAGTAAAACTATTAAGCGAAAAATTCAATTCATTAAAATCAGCTAGAACAATGGCTTCATCGGAAATTTCTTCTTCTTCAAAAGTATTTATAAAAATTTGATTAATAGAACTTTGAGTGGAGATTTTTAAGGAACAATCAGAAATTGAAACAGCTAAAAAACCAATAGAAACGGAAGAAGAAAGACTTCTAAAAACAGCATAGCCAGCCCTACTCCATCGTGTAAAACGAAGAGAAGATGGAGTGAATGAGGTTTGATGATTATGCATTAAAAAAAGAATTATTGTCTTAGAAAATTAAGTCTATTGAGTTTCCCAATCCAGACATCAGAATAAGTTACTGAAATTAATGGATTTTCGCCACCAATTAAATAAATATTATTATCACGAGTGATTACAGATTGATATGCACGGGGTTGATAAGGAATATAAGTTGTGTCGTTGGTAGCTGAAATATTCATTTGTCGTAAACGATTATAAGTAGTATCTGGTACACTCCAACTTAAACCATCGTCTTTCGACACCCGATATGGTTTTTCAATTACTTTTCCTACCTTATCTACTCCACCATACAAAAATAGCTTATTATCGTACAAAATTATAGAAGATCCAGCAATATATCCATGTGTGGCATTCTCAATACTGAGATCTAACCAATAATTTCCATTTTCTGTTGTCCATACATTCCTAAGCATTTCATTATTGGTATTATAACCCCCTGTTATTAATGCTTTTGGAAGTTTTGTACGGGTAGTAAAACTTATGCTTGCGAAATCTTTAATTGGAAAATTAACAGGAATTAAACCATTAACTGTCCATGATGTAGCATCAGTCGATGTTGCAAAATGATAACTATTGTCTACTTTCGATTTCATTACAGACAAAAGTTTCGAGTTATAAATGTACAAAATTGATACAAAATTGAAATTAGTATCGGATATTAATGCATTTTCAATCGTCCAATTAAAACCGTCTGTTGACGAATACAATTTGGAATTAGAAGAAATTACATACAATTTGGAATTAAATTCAATCAATTCACGCATATTACAGTCAGCAGGAAAACCTTTTAAATCGCTTGATTTATTCACCCAACTTTTGGCATTAATAGATGTATATAGATAATTTTGAGTTCCCGAAGAAGCATATAAAAGAAAAGCTTCTTTAAAGAATACAGCCTTTTGTTTAGTTGCAGATTGTGGAAGAATGTTTTCAGAAACTTTGTTCCATTGATATAACTCTGGGAGTACCTGATGTACATTTACTTTAATAAAATAAGAACGTGATTTAACCTTATCAGCAGCTAAATTCTTAATTTTAATCACTTTATTGAAATCCAATGTATCCGTTCCTGTAAGTATAATAGAATCAGCAGATTGATTAAGTGCTGGTTTAAGGTAAACAATATAACCACCTGTACTATAAAAACTAAATTTAGGAACGACCTTGGAAATTTTTGTTTGATAAGGCAAAGAATCGAGATTCATAATAACAGAATCTTTTAAAGTAGCATCCCAAACTAAACTGAATCTTGCAGTAGATAAAGCAGGTACAGAATCACTCTTACTGAATGATAAAGATAAAAAAGTAGGGTTAGAAGAAACTGTAGCAGTCTCGTCATTATTTAACCAATTACAGGCCGAAAAAATGACAACTATTAGAATGAAAAACAGATGTTTGAGAGGATTACGTATCATGCGGAAAATATGTATTTTATAAAAGAGGGACAAAGTTAAAACAAATTAGTTCAAATATTGGTAGATCGATAATAATTATTGATTTTTAAAAATAAAATGTTATAATTTAGGAAAAGAATTCTTGCTAAATAAATCTATTTCAACAACTACGGGACAATGGTCAGAATGTATAGCATCACTTAATATAGCGGCTGATTTTAAACGGGCTCGCAGGGGTGCACTTACCCAATGATAATCAATGCGCCAACCTGCATTGCGGAAACGTGCACCGCCTCTATAACTCCACCAACTGTATTTCTCGGCACTTTCATCAAAAACCCTAAAAGAATCTATCATTCCAGTGGTTTCATATCTATCAAGCCACTCACGCTCTTCGGGTAAAAAACCCGATACACCCTTCTGACGTTCCGGGTGATTTATATCAATCGGTTTATGACAAATATTGTAGTCACCACAAACAATCAAATTAGGTCGTGTCTTGCGAACTTCCTCAACAAATGGCAAAAAAGTATCCAAAAAGTCCATTTTAAAAGCTTGCCTTTGTTCACCTGACGAACCAGAAGGAATATAGACACTAATTACAGAAAGATCGCCAAAATCAGCTCTAATAACCCTTCCTTCATCATCGAAGCGTGGGTTATTCATACCTATAACAACATTATCCGGTGATTTTTTTGTAATAATAGCAACACCACTATATCCTTTTTTCTGGGCAGAATGCAGATAAGAGGTATAACCCATCTCGGCAAATAACATGGTATCAATTTGGTCCGGCTGTGCTTTAGTTTCTTGCAAACATAGAACATCAGGATTTTGGGCTTCCAACCAAGTTCTGAAATCTTTGTTTAGAGCTGCTCTTATGCCGTTTACGTTATAGGAAATTATTTTCATTTTGAAAGAATATTTAGGAAAAAACTGAGCAATAGTGACTAAGCATTCGCTTTCTTCACCTTCTTATAAAGTTCGGAAGCAAATACAAAATCATTCAAATCCTCATTATCAGCATGAAAAATATCATCTTTACTTCCTTGCCAAGCTTTCTCACCTTGATTAATAAAAATAATATTTTCACCTATCTCCATCACCGAATTCATATCATGCGAATTGATAATGGTAGTAATATTAAATTCAACAGTAAGTTGATGAATTAATTGGTCAATAATGAGAGATGTTTTGGGGTCTAGTCCAGAGTTAGGTTCATCGCAAAACAAGTATTTCGGTTGTAGAGCTATGGCACGAGCTATAGCAACACGTTTTTGCATACCACCACTAATTTCCGAAGGTGCTAAATGAAAAGCTTGTTCTTGTAAATCTACATGTGTAAGACAATAACGCGCTCTTTCTTCCATCTCTTCACGCGTATAATCCGAAAACATTTCAAGTGGATATATCACGTTTTCAAGTACTGAAAGTGAATCGAATAGGGCAGAACCTTGAAATAGCATACCAACTTCACGACGCAATAAGCGAATATTTTTCATGCGCATGTCAGGTAAATTCCTTCCATCATACTCTATTCGCCCATTGTCAATGCGATGTAAACCAATGATACATTTCATTAAAACCGTTTTACCAGAACCACTTGCCCCAATAATCATATTGGTTTTACCATCTTCAAAAATTGCCGAAACATTTTTTAAAACATGGTTATCGTCGAATGATTTGTCTATATTTTTTACTTCAATCATTTTTAGTTTAACATCAAATTGGTGATTAATAAATTAAAAAATAAAATAAGTATACTGCCATTCACAACAGCATTAGTACTGGCTTTACCAACGTCAAGTGCACCACCATGGGCATAATAACCATAAAAAGCTGCTACTGATGAAATAATAAAAGCAAAAACAGTAGATTTTACAATTGAATAAAATACATAATATGGAATAAATGCGTACTGTATACCAAGAATATAGTTAGCAGTAGTAATAATATCAGTAAAAACACCTACAAAATAACCCCCAATAAGCCCAACTGCCATACTAAAAATTACCAAGAAAGGCATCATAACCACAAAAGCAAGTATTTTGGGTAAAATCAAGTAATTTGCTGAATTAACACCCATGATTTCGAGTGCGTCAATCTGTTCGGTAATACGCATAGTGCCAATTTCAGAGGCAATATTGGAACCAATTTTACCTGCTAAAATTAAACATAGAATGGTGGAAGAAAATTCCAACAATAAAGTATCACGGGTAACTAAACCTGTACTGTAAGCCGGGAGCAGAGGATTTTCAGTATTTAATTTGGTTTGAATGGTCATGATAGCACCAATAAAAACCGAAATAATAATCACAATAGGTAGGGATTGTAAACCTAATTTTTCTAACTCTTTTGGAAATTGCCTGAAAAACATACGCCAGCGATCTGGAAGAACCAAAACTCTTCGCATTAGCAATATATATTTTCCTGTATCTTTTATAATACTCATATAGTATGGGTGAAAAAATTGAACTTTAATCTGCAAATATACTCATTTTATAAGAATATATTAGTTTAAAATAGATTGCTCCCTTCAAAAAAACCAAGCTGAATACTACTCTCAAACTATAATTCAAATGCCAATAAATAAAAAATTAATAGAAAATTGTAAATGTAATCAGCTCATTTCCAACATTTTAAGAATTGGTTTTACAGCTTTTACGCGTATTTCTTCGTCAACAAGAATTTCAGGAGTTTCGTTCAATAAACATAAATACAATTTTTCAAGTGTATTTAAACGCATAAAATTACACTCATTACAAGCACAAGTACTGTCGTTGGGTGGCACAGGTATAAATGTTTTATCGGGGTTTTGCTTTTGCATCTCATGTAGAATTCCACTTTCGGTGGCTACTAAAAAAGTTTGAGCTTTTGAAGTTGTTGTATAGTTGAGTAAAGCCTGCGTACTTCCTACAAAATCGGCCATTAACAACAAATGTTTTTTACACTCTGGATGCGCAATTATTTCAGCATCAGGGTAATTTTCCTTTTGTTTAATCAGTTTTTCTAAAGAAAATTGCTCATGAACATGACAAGCACCATCCCATAAAAGCATTTCTCTACCAGTTACACTATTGATATAATTTCCTAAATTACGGTCTGGTCCAAAAATCAACTTGGCATCTTTTGAAAATTGATCTACTATTTTTTTTGCATTGGTAGAAGTTACAACCACATCGGTTAAAGCTTTAACGGCAGCTGTTGTATTAACATAGGAAATTACGGTATGATCTGGATGCGCTTTTATAAATTCTTCAAATTTGTCAGCTGGACAACTATCGGCTAACGAACATCCAGCTGCGAGGTCAGGTACCAATACTTTCTTTTGAGGCGATAAAATTTTTGCAGTTTCGCCCATAAAATGAACACCGCTTAGCACAATAATATCTGCATCAGTTTGAGCTGCTTTTTGCGCCAATGCCAGACTATCGCCCACTACATCAGCAATATCTTGTATATCAGCTGTTTGATAATAATGAGCCATAATTATGGCATTTTTTTCTTTTTTGAGTCGGTTAATTTCCGATATAAGTTCACTTTTTTCCATCATTATAAAATTTTGAATTTGAGTTCACATTTCACACAAATCATTATTATTATTTTTTTAATTTTAATCTAAAAACTTTATGAAGATAATAATAGACTGTTGATAGCGTTGATAAAAATAATGAGAAATGCTTGTGTAATTAGTTATTGAATACTTCATTTATATTTATCAACAATTATTATAATGATAATGTTTTATATATCAATAAATTGCAAATCTTATCAACAAGCTGTTTACAACTGCAAAGTTAGGAAGTTTTTTTCTTCTCTATGTTTAAAACTTATAATAATAGTTTAATAAATTGTTATAAAAAACTGCTTTATATATTTTGGTTATTCGATAAAATAGATAAGCTGCAAGTGGTTTCAATTTTAATATTATAGTTTTCAAATTTCATCAAGAGTTATTCCAGAGTTATCAACATTTTGTTAATAACGAATGTAAAGTAAGCTTATCCATAAATTAAACCCACTATCCACAAACTTACTTTTCTAGGTAAAATTCTGAATAACAAGACAATAATTTTATAATCGATACCAGTAACAACAGTAACAGCCATTTTTTTCTGCATAATTTGTTGTACTATAATTTTGGCAACGTTCAACGCTGGTACTCCATTTTCTTCGTCCTTTTCCATTTTATTAATAGATTTTTTCATGGTAATGGAATAAGCAGAATTGGCTGATTGAGAAGCAATAGTATATTTACGAGCAGCAGTAAAATCTGTTTTTGTATCGCCTGGAATTATAGTACAACATTCTATACCAAAAGGTTTTAACTCCATAGCAAGAGCTTGCATAAATACCAACAAAGCAGCTTTGCCCGATGAATAAAATGCTTGAAATGGAATTGGAACTATAGCTGCCACCGACGAAGTAGCCAATATCTTACCATAGCCTTGCGAACGGAAAACAGGTAAACAGGCTTGAATTGTTTTTACAGCACCAAAAAAATTAGTTTCAAACTGATATTTAACTTCGTCGCTCGAACTGTCTTCTACCGATCCCGCTATGCCGTTGCCAGCATTACAAATAACTACATCTAATTTTTTATCCGTTGCAATTATTTGACTGATAGTTGATTGTATGTTTTCTTCGTTATTCACATCCATTTTTACATGAATAATTTCTCCAGCTGCATTGTGTGTCGATTTCACATTTTCACCACCTCGTCGCGATGCCGCATACACTTTCATACCTTTGTCCATAAGTAGTTGAGCAGTAGCTAAACCTATTCCGGCACTTGCACCAGTTATTAAAATCACTTTTCTTTCCATATATTTTCGTTATTTATAGCTTGCAAAGATATAGAAAATCATGTATTTAGTTGATAATTATCGTATTTTTGTATTTCAAAATAATTTTAGAAATTACCCAAATGAAAATATTAGTGACAGGTGCCAATGGTTTATTGGGTCATCATGTGGTTATGGAATTGCTCAGGCAGCAGCATTCTGTTTCGATTATTGTTCGTAATTTATCCAATATTTATTTCGATTTGAAGATGGTAAATGTTACTGTGGGTAATTTTTGCAATCTTGATGATTTGATGAAAGCTGCTCAGGGTTGCGAAGCTATCATACATATTGCAGCACTCACTTCTACTCATTTACTACATTATTCCGACTACGAAATAATTAATGTTGAAGGTTCAAAAACCATTATTAATGTAGCTAATAAATTGAATATAAATAGATTAATTTATGTAAGTACATCTAATACAGTTGGGTATAACAATGATGGAATATCGGTTCAAGAAAAAATGCCCATACAATTTCCATTTTCAAAATCATTTTATGCACGTAGTAAAGTTGAGGCAGAGAAATTATTTATGGAATTATCAGAACAAGCTAATAAACAAGTGATTATTATCAATCCAACTTTTATGATTGGTGCTTGGGATGTAAAGCCAAGTTCGGGTAAATTGATGTTGATGGGATATAAAAAACCAATATTATTTATACCTTCCGGAGGTAAAAATTTTGTAGCTGCTTCTTACGTGGCATCGGTTATTAGCAAATCTTTAGATATGAATTTGAATGCAGAGAAATTTATTGTTTCAGGTGTAAATCTTTCGTTTCGTCATTTTTATGAAAAGCAAAAATCAATAGGAAATTACTCACAAAGAATAATAGTTTTGCCTAATACCTTATTGCGTATCATAGCAGGTATAGGTGATTTAATTCGCTATTTAGGTATAAAAACGGATCTTTGTAGTATGAATATCAACCAATTATTGATTCAAGAGAATTATAGTAATACAAAGCAAGAAAAGCATATAAAAATACCTCAACAACCCTTTGAACAAGCGATTGATGAGGCATTAAATTGGTTTATAAAAAGAGGGAAGATAAATTAACTTCTATTCTATGCTGTGCGACATAGTAATGACTTTGTCCATTTTAACGTCGTAGTATCCAGTAGGTATTTCTTCCAAAATTTGAATATCGAAACCGATACCAATTTTTAGTATTTTCTTATTCAGGAAAAATCGGTCATAATATCCTTTACCTCTGCCCAATCTAACTTTATTTGTATCGAAAGCCACCCCTGGAACAATTACTATATCAATAGATTGAAATAAATTATTTTGAATATTTGGTTCCCAAACACCTAAACTTGTCTTACTAAGTTCCTCCTTTTTTGTAAACGGCTTGATAACCATATTACTATCAACAACTACTGGTAGTAAAATTTGTTTTGTTTTACTCCATTTTTCAATGAAATCGTGAGTAGTCAATTCATCGGCCAATGACCAATACAACAAAATACTTTTCGCTTTCTCGAATTCTGGAAGCATTTCTATTTTATCAAAAACTGCTTTCGATTCTATTGCTTTCTCTAAATCAGTAAGCAGTTTTTTCTTCATTTTGATATTATGTCTGATAAGGTTCTTTTGGGCGGTAATATCATTGCTATCTTTTTTTGTAAACACAGATAAAATTTTCTCGAACATAGGCTTAGTTTTACATGATTAATAATTTGATTTTTAGAAAATTAATTCATTTTTATATTTGACCGTTCTCAACCAAAACAATAACACGTTCAATGATTTTGTCATTACCCTTGCTATCATATTCGGATTTTAAGTCGGATCCAAAGACTTTTGCAATTCCTTGCCAAAAAAAGGCTGTAAAATTACCTTTGTATGCTTTTATAAGGTCATAAGTTGTTTTGTTACATTCTCTATCAATTAATTTCATCAAAATTCTTCCTTGTGGTACTGTCATTTTTTTGAGGTCTTTTTCATATTTTTTGAATGCACTTTTTTCAAATTCAGCCATAAACCGTTTTTTTTCTTTGCTGTCGCTTAAAAGTAACAATTTTTGGTTAGCTTTGTTGAGTTCGGTAGCAATGAGTTTGGCATAAGGTAAAGTTCGTTTTACATCTTTTACAGTTTTCCAAAAGAACTTTTCCTGTTTTATATTTACAAATTTATAAGGAGGAAAAACCCATATATCGCGTAGGTATGCCAGATAAATGGTGTCATTTCCATTTGTTTGCATATATAATTTTCCTCCACCTGCTGGTATAGCTTCAGTTTCGGTTGGTTGAGCTAACAGATTGAAACAAAAGAAAAAGGGGATTAACCATATAAATTTTGAAAATCTCATTTTTTAAGTAATTTGTTGATAATTATATTAATTGTTTGGTTAAGAAGAATATAACAAAAATTTAGTGTTAAATAATAGCATTTTATAAGTTAGACAGTCATAAGTAATTAATATTAAAATTTACAAATTAAGCTGCAATTTATAGCCAATTCAATGAAATAATTGCCATAAGCTCTGATTTTTTCTTTGACATTTCAAAATGCTTTGCAATTGACTTTAATGCTTTTTATAAGATGTCAATCCTTTACTTTAAAGGTTTCTTTATCAGCTTTTAATTATTTAAAAGATTACTTTTTTATTGTTCAAGATTTTAGTTTTGATAAAGTTATTTCAACATGACAAAGGTGATACATATATAGTTACAAGGAATTACAAAATTATGACAATTAATTATATATTTTACTGATTTTGATGTTGGTTTTCTTTGATTTTACGAACTTCGTAATAATCATTCATTTATAGTATATCGAACTTATATAAACTTTAATATCGAAGTTTTTTAAAAGAAAATTCTATTCTACATACTAGGTTTTTAGGTTTTTTTACTTATTTTTGATGAATTTTATTTTGCAAATATTATACCGAAATAATTAATAGTTATGAAAAAGCTATTCTTTTTATCTTTGTTGTATTTTGTGTCCGTAAATACCAATGCTCAACTCGCAAGTGTTTTACCCGCATCTGTCTCAATAGCAAATACTTCGGTAGCCGACACTGAAAACTGGACAGCCTTCGCAAATCCAGCAAATATTGGATATGTTGATGAAATGAACTTTGGCTTTCAGTACGAAAATCGTTTCTTACTGTCAGAACTTTCCACTAAAAGTCTACAATTTGCTGTCCCGACTTCACTTGTTAATACAGCTTTTTCAGCTTCCTATTTTGGTTTTTCACTTTACAACGAAATACTGTTGGGTGTTGGATTTTCGCGTAATTTTTCTGATAAATTCTCATTAGGTCTTCAGTTCAATTACATAAATTGTTATTTTACAACGCCTAATCGCTATTTTGGTTCATTTTTTCCTCAATTTGGGCTAAATTATGCACTAAGTTCCAAACTCAATTTAGGTTTTTCAGCATACAATCCTTTTCATTCTGTAATCAAAAGTCCATTTTCAACTAAGGAACTTCCTTCAATTTTTAGTCTTGGAGGAGAATATAAAATTTCCCCAGAATTTGTTTTTCGCTTTCAAGCAGATAAAGAAGTAAGCAGTAATTATCGCTTTGCCATTGGTACTGAATATAGTATGCTTAACTTTCTCACGGTCAAAGGCGGAATATATCACAATGGATATCTGGTTCCTTGCTTTGGTTTCAAGACCAATTTGGGTACATTTTCCTTTTATCTTAATGCCGAACTTCATCCTCTGTTAGGATTAGTTACGTTGGCTTCAGTTCAATATTCGTTTAAAAAATGATTCTAATACTTTGATTTATGGCTCGTCGGATTGGAATTATTATCAGCCTATTATATTTCTCACTTTTTAGTCTGCATAGTCAGAATAAATCTATT
>JBBSCW010000012.1:0-23851 GCA_038249855.1 Bacteroidales bacterium | reverse complement strand
CAAACTTTACGCGACAAACTTACACTGCAAAAATAATCGAAATATGGAAAAGCAATATCATAATACAAAAGTACCGATTGCAAAACCCTAATATCAAAGGCAGCATTGTGAGCCACAACAATTTGATCTTCAAAATAATGATGGATTTCACTCCACAACTCATCAAAAGTAAGCGCATTTTGAAGTTGTCTGCTCGAAATTCCATGTACTTTCTGATTCCACGGATTCATGTAAGGATAACAGGAAGGTTTGATTAACCAAGACTGTGTTTCGGTAATCAGACCATTCTCAACCTTCGTAATACCAATTTCACAAGGAATGTTGGCATGAGCAGTTTCAAAATCGATAGCAATAAAATTCATGCACTTTTATTTACACTCAAAATACGAATTTAAACATCAATTGATTGTATCTCAACAAGTAATTCATCTTTCATAACGGACTGTCCTTGTTGTACTTTAATTTTACGAATCACGCCATTACAATTAGCCGTAATTTCATTCTGCATTTTCATTGCCTCAAGCGTTAAAATCGGTTCTCCAATATTTACCAAATCTCCTTCTGATAAATATAAATCGACAATCTTACCCGGCATCGGTGCGAATATATTATTTTCATCTATTTTGTTAGCGTCACTGTTAATCAAACCATGCCTGATATACGAAAATATTGATTCCAGACTATATTTATATTCAACGCCATTCACTTTAACCACGGCTTTATTTTGATCACGCGATACGAGTTCGCAATGATTTCGCTTTCCATTCCAATCAAAAGCATATTGAAAATCATCTTGCTCAACAAAATCTATGTCTTGCTCTTGTCCATCAATAATAGGTTTGGAGTCCTTAGGAATATAAATTTTAAATCGTTTCCCGTTTTCGCGAACTGCTATAAAAAGTCTTGAAGCATCACGGTTGTATATATATGAAGTACCCATTTTTTTATTCAATTATAATTAATACATTTATTTGAATATCAATAATTTAATCTCTTATTCAATACCCAAACATTTAAACGATCATTTTTATAAGTGGGTAAATCGGACGAAAGCTGCAAGTATTCTGAGGCGTACAAAATAGTAGCAGCCAACGCACCAATCATTTCATCTTCATCGTTTTCTAACATTTCTGCAGTAAAAACAGAATCGACCCAACGAGTTGTATACGTGGCATTTACAAAATCGGGATGTTGTAACACTGTTCGACAAAACGGAACAGTTGTTTTCAATCCAATCAGATTGAATTCAAACAGAGCATCCAAGGTTTTTTGAATTACTTCTTCCCTCGAATTTGCATGAACTATAATTTTGGCAATCATCGAATCAAAATATGGAGTAACCACAGACCCATCCTGAACCCCAGTTTCGATGCGAATATTTTCGCCCTGCGGAAAATGAATTTTATCGATAAATCCCGTTTGAGGAGCAAATCTATTCTGAGTATCCTCAGTATTTACCCTACATTCAATAGCCCAACCCTTAATTTTAATATCCTCTTGTTTTAAGGTTATTTCTTCACCCAAAGCTACTTTTATTTGCCAATCGACCAAATCTACTCCCGTAACCATTTCAGTTACTGGATGTTCAACCTGTATGCGCGTATTCATTTCCATAAAGAAGTATGAACCATCCTCATCCATTATAAATTCGATGGTACCCGCTGAATAATAGCCAATTGTCTTTGCAAAACGTACTGCCATCTCGCCCATTTCCTGACGCATTTTGGGAGTAACACTTGCCGATGGAGCTTCTTCGAGTATTTTTTGGTGTTTGCGTTGCAATGAACATTCGCGTTCACCCAAATGTATCACATTTCCATGTTTATCACCTAAAATTTGAAATTCAAGATGTTTAGGATTTTGAAGGTATTTCTCGATAAACATATCGCCATTACCGAATGCTGCCAAAGCCTCATCAGAGGCGGATTTGAAACTTCGTTCCATAATCTCCGGTCTATCTACAATACGCATTCCACGTCCACCACCGCCAGCGGAAGCTTTCAGAATAACTGGATAACCAATTTTATCAGCAAACTTTTTGGCAGCAACTGCATCATTTACAGCACCATCGCTCCCAGACACCAAGGGTAATCCAGATTGAATAGCCATACTTTTGGCTACAGTTTTAAGCCCCATATCCCGAATTAATTGAGGAGAAGGCCCAATGAAATTCAGTCCATTATCAACACAAAGTTGAGCAAAATCAGGATTCTCCGAAAGAAAACCATATCCGGGATGAATTAAATCGATAGAATTTTCTAATGCTAATTTAACGATTAAGTTCGGATCTAGAAAAATTGCTTTTTCATTTCCCGAATCACGAGCTGGAATAATTTCATCGGCATATTTCAAATAAAGCGCATCAGATTCTCTATCACTTTGAAATACTACCGCTATCATTCCCAGTTTATGAGCAGATCGGATAATACGAATAGCAATTTCGCTCCTGTTAGCAATTAAAAGACGTTTCTTCATAAATTTATAGATATTTGCCTTCGGTAATACTTACGTTTGGCGATATTGGCTTCTTTTTTTTAAAACAGTTAATTGTAAATTAAAGTGGAATGCTACCATGTTTGCGAGCTGGTTTATGGTATTGTTTATTGGACAAAACCTCGAAAGCAGTGATTAAAATCTCACGCGTTTTCGATGGAACAATAACTTCGTCGATGAGACCAATTTCCTCAGCTTTATATGGATTTGCAACTTCTGCTTTGTATTTTTCACTCAGCATTTTTTCCATTTCTGCCTTATTCTCGGCATTTTTTAACTCGTGTTTGTGTACAATTTTAATAGCACCGGCTGGTCCCATAACGGCTATTTCGGCAGTTGGCCATGCAAAATTAAAATCACCTCCTGTGTTTTTACTACTCATTACAATATACGCTCCACCATAGGCTTTGCGGGTAATAATCGTAATTTTAGGAACCGTAGCTTCGCAAAAAGCATACAAAAGTTTTGCACCATTGCGAATGATACCATTGTGTTCTTGTTCAATTCCAGGTAAAAATCCGGGAACATCTTCGAGTATCAACAATGGGATATTGAAAGCATCGCAAAAACGCACAAATCTTGCTGCTTTTACACTCGCACCAATATCTAATGTTCCTGCCATAACCTTGGGTTGATTGGCAACTATACCTATACTTTTACCATTGAGGCGGGCAAAACCAACCAAGATATTTTGAGCAAATTTTTCGTGTATTTCAAAGAAAGAATCCTTATCAACAATAATATTGATAATTTCCTTCATATCGTAGGGTCGATTAGGATCGTCAGGAATAATTTTATCCAAAAACTCTTGCCGAGATTTGTAGTAACTTACTAAATTGTAAACTGGCAAAGTCTCGTAATTATTGGACGGAATATAGGACATTAATTTACGAATCAACATGATGGTATGCTCCTCATCGTCGGAAACAAAATGAGCAACACCACTTTTGGAAGCATGTACATTTCCTCCTCCAAGTCCCTCCATATCAATATCTTCGTTCAAAACCTCCTTCACAACATCAGGACCAGTAACAAACATATAGGACGTTCGATTAGTCATAAAAATAAAGTCAGTTAAGGCTGGTGAATAAACTGCACCACCGGCTGCTGGTCCTAAAATAGCTGAAATTTGAGGTATAATCCCCGATGACTTTACATTATTTCTAAAAATGACTGCATAGGCTGACAAACTTTTAACGCCTTCCTGTATACGAGCACCACCAGAATCCATCAAACCAACAATCGGGGCTCCCAATTTCAAAGCCATTTCCTGCACTTTGGCTATTTTCATACCGTGAGCATATCCTAACGATCCACCTAATACAGTGAAATCCTGGGCATAAGCAAAAACACTCCGGCCTTGAATCAATCCACGACCTACAACCACGCCATCACCAAAGTTCGATTGTTTGCTACTAATGGGAGTTTGCGAGGGTGCAACAAATGCATCAAATTCAAAAAAAGTTCCTTCGTCGAACAAAATATTAATACGTTCACGTGCCGTGAGTTTTCCCTTTAAATGCTGACGATGTGCAGCATTGTCTTCCATTTCTTGCAACGATTTAATACGTTGTTCAAAAACTAAGTTTTTATTCATTTTATATTGAGTGTCTATTCAATCAAGTCTAACAAATATAGTATACTTTTCGTTCAATTTTCAGAATACAAACATAATTCTCTGGAATATAATTAGTTAAATTATAAAACAACATATTAAATTGAATAAATAGTAATTATTTCGCCACATTCTGTATATTTATACTTTAATAAGTTCGTATTGTTGATTATTTAACATTAATTTGTATTACTTTTTTGAATAGCACCAGCATATTCCATATATTTGTACCGAATGAATTAGTATAAAAATAAAAACGAATCATTATGCCAGATGCAAATATCGTAAAAAAATCACCCTACATACTCGATTTAGAAGCTGGAACTCATCTTTGGTGCAGTTGTGGACGAAGTACAAAAGAACCATTTTGTGACTTAAACACTCACAAGAGCTTTGGTTTCGCTCCTAAAAGAATTGAATTATTAGAAAACAAAAAAGTAGCATTGTGCGGTTGCCGACAAACGAAAAATCCACCCTATTGCGATGGATCTCATGCTAAACTTTAATCTGTATAAATTTAAATCGATAGTATTCAGTCAATTGAAATTTACTACTTATAATTTAGCTATTGATGAAAATCAACTTCTTACAAAAAAAACCGATTATATATAATCGGTTTTTTTGTAAGATGGCGAATAGTTGATAGAGATTAGTTTGCAATTTTCGATTTCGCAAAGTCTACGACTCCTTGTAAATGTTGAGCCATAATAGCAGCAGCGGCTTCCCCGTTTCGTTCTTTGATGGCAGCCAACATCTGACTGTGTTCATCAACAACCATTGCATTGGGTGCACAAATTCTATCTTGCTGATAAACAGACATAATATCAGGTATTACTATCATCAACATGGCTTTGAACACTGGATTGTGGGATGCCTCGGCAATAGCACGGTGAAAAGCAAAATCATGACTCACCCGATCTGGACTATCAAAATGCTGAACAAAATTATCATGTGCACTTTGAAGTTTTTCCATGTCTTCTTCATTCCAACGTTCAGCACATAATCGAATAGCATTTATTTCCAATACAAACCGAGTTTCAACGAGTGAAAAGAAATCATAATCCTGCAAATTGAGTACATCGGATATCAGACCATCTAAGGTATTAATATCCAAACCATTAATTACAGAGCCACTTTGGGGTAATGTTTTAATTATGCCATAAAATTCAAGTTTATGGAGTGCCTCGCGTACTTGAGTTCGACCAACTTTAAAATCTTCGGCTAATTTTCGTTCAGCTGGAAGTCTATCACCAGGTTTCAAAACACCAGCAGATATTAATTCTTTTATTTTTGTAATTACTACTTTATTAGTTCTATCCATATTTTATGTGATTTTTTTTCAAAAAAACAAAGCTTAAAAATTAAGTTGCAAAGATACAATGAAATATTCAATTTTTTTGCAACCAAATTAACACTTTACAGCTGTTATAGAGTTCAAATATACACAATTATAAATCCATTTTAAATATTTCAAAAGAAATATAATATCTTATCTCACAATTGGTCGACCAAATAATTGATAATCAGTAATTTTATGGAAAAACTTTTTTATTGAGTATGTAATTTTGTAAATATAAATTTACAGCAATTATTTATATTTCATTGGAATTCATCGCTTTTAATTAAAATTCTCAATCATTTAAAAGGTAAATTCATCTAAGAATATTAGACTATATATTAAAATAAGCCCATCAACAGAATAGCTCAATTAATGAGAATAAAATAATGTCATTTTAACTATCATATAATTTATTGATAATCATCTACTTCATAAATAGTAGATGGTAAATTAATAAATGGTAAATACTCAATATCTGTTTTTTGATTATTTATAATTTGTAACGGTATAATTCTTATTATCTTTGCTGCACAAATAAGAAATTGTACGAAACATTTAAAATTATAATTATGCATAACTGGTTTGAGTGTAAAATAAAATATGAGAAAACGGCCGAAGAAGGTAAAATAGTAAAAGTAAGTGAAGGATATTTAGTTGATGCAATGTCGTTTACTGAAGCCGAAGCCCGAATTATCGAAGAGATGAAACCCTTTATCAGTGGAGAATTTGAGGTAGCGAATATTAAACGCTCTCGTATTAATGAAATGTTTTTCAATGAAAATGGTGATAAATGGTATCGATCAAAAGTTAATTTTGTTACCCTCGATGAAGAGAAAGGAATTGAAAAACGAACCGGTGTAAGCATGATGGTACAGGCTTCGGACATGGCAGATGCGCTGAAAGGATTGGTAGAAGGAATGAAAGGTTCACTTGCCGATTACGAAATAGCTTCGATTACTGAAACCGCTATTATAGACGTTTATAAATACGAATAAGAAAAGCCCCCTAAATCCCCCGAAGGGGGACTTAAAGACTTATAATGTATATATTTAGCAATAATTTGGACTCACAAATGGAGCCTTTTTCCTGTTAGTTATTTTACTGTATTTGAATTTATTATTTCTAATCAACTGTTGTAATAATATCTTATTTTATCAATGCCCTGGAATTTTTTAATTTAAACTCCAAACTTTGTAATCTAAAAATTCCATGACAATAGCATCAAACTTAGAAAACCTTCGTCGTGATATTCCACAAACAGTAAAATTAGTTTGTGTGTCGAAGTTTCATCCGGACGAGGCTTTAATGGAGGCCTATCAGACTGGTGAAAGGGTATTCGGTGAAAGTAGAGTTCAGGAGATGGCTGGAAAACATGAAAGACTGCCTAAAGACATTGAATGGCATTTTATTGGACATTTGCAAAAGAATAAAGTTAAACTCATAGCTCCGTTTGTACATTTAATTCATGGAGTTGACAGCTTTGAATTGTTATCAGAAATCAATAAGCAAGCACTGAAAGCAGAACGAATAATCTCATGCTTATTGCAAATCCACATTGCCAAAGAAGATACAAAATTTGGTTTTTCGGAAGAGGAAACAATTGAAATGCTGAAAAATGAAGCATGGAAATCCTACAAAAACATAAAAATATGCGGATTGATGGGAATGGCAACTTTCACCGATGACAAAAAACAAGTGAGGCACGAGTTTAATACACTTCATCAACTTTTTGGAAAAATAAAAAATGAGTTTTTCGCATCAGATTCAGATTTCAAAGAAATATCCATGGGAATGTCCGATGATTTTCATCAGGCAATTGATGCAGGCAGCACCATGGTTAGAGTTGGAAGTTTAATATTTGGTGCAAGAGTAGTTTAGATTTCAAAGTAAACAGATTTTGACTGACTACGACAGTTTAGAAAATTATAATTCAAAATCATTTTAATAGAGGGAATTTCTTAGGAAGTTTCCTCTTCTTTCTTTTATTGGTATATAATTAGATTCCTCCTTATACATCCCAAATTAGCTAATGTTGTGTTAAGTTAAGTCTGTCATTTTTATCCGTCAATCCCGTTTGAACGGGATGTACGGTGAGTAGCGTTCATCCCGTTCAAAACGGGATTTTCGCATATCAGATTCTAGCGCTAAAACATACTTAACATAACACTAGTATTTGTAAAACTAATGTTTCAAACCAAAAATCGATCAGAAACAACTTAGCTATCAGCTGTTCGACCGCTAAATAGGTAAGTCCAGATGAATTAGTTACAAGTAGTAATACGCATAAAATAATATAAAACAAGGACTTAGATTAAAGTAGTATTACAGCTTTTACAGAGAAATCTATATAAAAAAATGAGTGGAAAACATAATATTTCACAACACAAATCGGACATTTATATAAAATCAATTACTTTCGCAGAGTGAACATTCACTAACACGATTAATAAGTATGAAAATAACAACTCGTCAATTGGAAATTATTGAGGCTGCAGGCAAAATTCTAACTACCTCAGGAGTATCTGGACTAACGATAAAAAAGCTGGCTAAGGAAATGCAATTTTCTGAAAGTGCATTATACAGGCACTTTGAAAGTAAAGAAGATATCATTGTAGCGATGCTTAATTATTTGTCCGAAGGAATTGACGCTCGTTTGACCTTAGTGAATAATTCCGAAAATAATATCGAGGATAAGTTCAAAGCTATATTCCAAAACCAATTTGTATTTTTTGCTGAGCACCCTCATTTTGTAGTTGCGGTTTTTTCGGATGGGTTGATGGAAGAAAGTACGAGAATTAATGATACAATACTTAATCTGCTTTTTGTCAAAATAAAACACCTATTACCTATAATAATTGAAGGTCAGAAAGATGGGTTTTTTCGAAATGATATTCCTGCGGACGAATTTATACAAATTATCATGGGTACTTTCAGGCTGCTTATGTTTAAATGGCGCATTGATAATTTCCAGTCGGATATTCAAGCTGAAGGTTCAAAAATGATTGATACTTTACTATTATTAATAAAATCAAAATAATGAAAAACAGGAATTTACAAAAGTTATCGGCTGCGGTTTTATCCGTATTTGGACTCATTACTCTTTTTTTGAGTACTTCAATTGTCTTCGATTTGTTTGGTATTCGGGCAATGGAAGGAAATTATGTGTTGTTTGTGGTGATTGCAAATTTTATTGCTTCATTGCTATATCTACTTGCTGGAGTTGGTTTTTGGACTGAAAAAATGTGGACAACAAATGTTCTTGTTGGTGCAGCAGCGATTCTCATAATCGCATTTATGGCATTCAGTGTTTATGCTTTAACAGGAGGTTTACACGAACAAAAAACCTATGGTGCTATCATTTTCAGAACAGTCTTCACGCTTGTATTTGTTGTTATTTCCTTTTTTTCAATTAAAAAATTCAATTAAAAAAATTTATGCAAATATGTTAGTAAACACTCACAAACTTAAATTAAGATTGCTGATAGTCTTTGGTTTTGTATTAGCATCGGCCTCGGCCTCGGCTCAAGTATGGACTTTGGAGCAATGTATTGATACAGCATTGGTTAAGAATAAGACCTTGCAAATGAATAGGAACAATATTGCTTTGGGAGATCAAAGACACAAAGAAGCTACTGCGGGATTGATTCCTAAAATTATGGTCAGTGCCGATTATAAATATTATATAGACCAACCCACTCAACTTATGCCCGCAACCATCTTTGGTGGTCCGGTGGGTACGTTTAAGGAAGCACAGTTTGGTGTACCGCACAATATAAACGCATCGGCTCAGGTATCTATGCCCTTGTACAATGCACAAGTGTATGGGGCAATTAAATCCACGAAAATTGCTACCGAATTAGTTGATCTTCAAAATGAAAAGACCGAAGAGCAAGTTTATTTCGAGGTATCAAACTTATATTATAATGCACAAATTATTCAGCATCAACTCATATTTATCGATAGTAATTTGATTAATACCCAACGAGTTTTGAGAAGTATTAAACTTGTGAAGGAACAAGGTCTTGCGAAAAACACAGATTTAATGAAAATGCAATTGCAACTCGACCAGCTGAGCAATATGAAAGAAACTGTTTCGAGCAAATATGATCAGGTAATGAATGCCTTAAAATTTACCTTAGGAATACCAATAACAGAAAAAATGGAAATCGAAAAAGTAATTCAATTTGAAGTGAAGGACAATTATACAACTCGTTCTACGGTCGATATTCGATTAGTAAAAACTCAAAACCGATTACTTTCAAGCGAATTGAGTACCTTGAAAAATTCGAGATTGCCATCACTTTCGCTTTATGGTGCGTACGGAACAACTGGCTATGGTTATGATACCAAACCCAATGATTTCCTAAATTTTTTCCCTGTTAGTTTTGCAGGTGTTCAGTTGACATATCCTTTGTTTAATGGTACGGTAACGCAACGAAAAATTAATCAGAAGAAGTTGGAATTGAAAAACAGTGTTTTACAATCGGAATTAGTCAGCGAGCAAAACAATATGCAAATAGTAAATGCTGGGCAGCAAAAAATGGTTGCCAAAACTTCGGTTGAAACAGCAAACTCTCAAATAGAACTGGCGCAATCAATCTATGATCAGACAGTTTTGCAACAAAAACAAGGGACAGCCAATCTAACCGATATTCTATTGGCTAATAATTCATTACGTGAATCACAACAGACTTATCTTTCGGCTATTGTGGATTATTTGAAAGCAGATTTGGAACTTAAAAAACTAACTGGGAATATGACCCCAAACCACTAAAGGGGCTTAAAGAGTCCAGTTTAAAGGATATAAAAAAAAGTATCAAAGATGATACTAACTTAGTTCCCCTTTAGGGGTTAGGGGTGGTATTTAAAATTTAAAATTAGATTAAATAACAAGACATATTATGAAAAAGAATATTATTTATATAGTGCTGGCTTTGGTAATAGTAGCCGCAGTGATAATTCGACTTAAAAACAACAAAGAAGCCACACAAGACAGGGTATATCATTTTAATAAAGAGCAGGCAATCAATGTGCAAGCCATTACTTTGGAGGCTGAAAATCTAAACAATGATGTCAGCTATTCAGGAACTTTTGAACCTAACAAGGAAACTAAAATAAATGCTGATATTCAAGGTAAGATTTTAAAGGTTTTGGTGGATGCAGGAAGTGTTGTCCGAAAAGGCCAAGCACTTATACAATTAGACAATTCATTGCTTAAACTTCAATTGCAAACTATTGATATTCAAATAGAAGGATTGGAGTTAGATGTAAAACGATATACCATTCTTGCCAATGCAGATGCGATTCAAGGCGTTCAGCTTGAAAAAACGATTTTAGGTTTGAAAACAGCGAATTTGCAGCGTGCCACTTTATTGGAACAAATAAATAAAACTACAATTACAGCTCCTTTTGGCGGAATTGTGACCGCTAAACTAACTGAGGAAGGTGCGTTTGCAGCTCCAGGCGTTCCTTTGCTTCAAATTACGGATATTTCGACACTGAAATTCAGTATCAATGTTCCCGAAAATGAGTTAAGTCAGTTTGCTAACAATCAGATATATACGATTGCAGCTGATATATATCCTGAAACAGCGTTATCGGGAAAAGTAATTTTGATAGGTAGTAAAGCCAATATGGGTAAAAGTTTTCCCATTCAGTTTTCGCTCAATAACACTGCCGATATGAAAATTAAATCGGGTATGTTTGGAAAAGTAATACTGAAAAACGATAGTGAAACTAAACATATCATTATTCCTGCTTCTGCCATTGTTGGCACCAATATTCAACCACAGGTTTATGCCATAAAAGATGGTAAAGCAATACTTCGAAATATTAATATTGCTTCGCGATTCCAGAATAAAGTGGTTGTGTCGAGTGGTTTAAATCTTGGAGATCAAATAATAATCAATGGATTTATTAACCTTTTTGATGGGGCTAATGTTTCCATTAGTAAACCCCTAAATCCCCTGAAGGGGAATTGAAGACTTAGACTACATAATTTAGAAAAAAATTTAAAATTACAAATCTAAACAGATGAACATAACAAAAATATCAATCAATCGCCCATCGCTGATTATAGTGCTTTTCAGTGTATTTACTTTATTGGGGATTATCGGTTTTAAGAATTTGGGATATGAACTTTTGCCCGATTTTAATCAACCTGTTGTTGTAATAAAAACGATTTATCCCGGTGCCGAACCTAGCGAAGTGGAAACTTCCGTATCGAGAAAAATAGAAGATGCACTTTCCAACCTTGAAGGTGTTGATTATCTGGAAACTAAATCGATGCCCAATGCTTCGGTTATTATTGCTAATCTGAAATACGGAACCGATTTGAATATTGCCATGCAGGATGCTCAGCGCTATATCGACAATATTCGTAAAGATTTACCTGTCGGCATATTAAGTCCGGTGATGAGTAAGGTTTCGCCCAATGATTTGCCTATTATTTCGATAAGTGCAACCAGTAATTTGGCAGCAACGGATTTTTATCAAAAAATGAAAGATGATTATTTGCCACAAATTCAGCAATTGAAAGGCGTGGCGGAAATCACGATGCTCGGTGGCGAAGAAAGAGAAATACAGGTAAAAGCCAATCAGGACAAATTAAAACTGTATCAAATTTCCCTTTATCAGCTTGTTGAAGCTATCAATCGTTCGGGAATTGATTTACCAGCGGGAAAAGCGCAAACCGACAAAGAAAGTAATTCGGTACGATTAATCGGTAAATTCACAACTGTAGAGGACATTATGAATGTTCAGGTTGCCATGCCTGCGCAGGGAATGCCTGTGTATGTTAAAGATGTGGCCAATGTGATTGATGGAGTGAAGGATGTAAGTTCGGTAAGTCGCTATAATGGAGTAAACGGAATTGGATTGATGTTGAAAAAACAAGGAGATGCCAATGCCGTGGAAGTTTCAAAGCTGGTGCATGCAAAACTAACCCAAATTGAAAATGCGAATGCTAAATACGGAGTGAAATTTATTGTAGCTGACGATTCGACCGATATGACTATTGCAGCTGTAAACTCCGTGGTTTATGACTTGATTTTAGCGGTAATTTTAGTTTCGCTTGTAATGTTTTTATTTTTAAGAAGTTACCGAAATTCATTGATAGTTTTAATTTCGATACCAACATCCTTGATTACTGCTTTTGCGGTTATGTGGTTACTTGGTTTCACCTTAAACTTGATGACTTTGCTCGCCATGTCCTTGATTATCGGAATTCTGGTGGATGATGCCACTGTAGTACTCGAAAATATTCAACGGCATTTGGATATGGGAAAAGAAAAACGTACAGCCGCCTTGGAGGGCCGTATGGAAATTGGTTTTTCAGCCATATCCATTACCTTGGTCGATGTAGTTGTGTTTCTACCTATTCTGTTCCTGCAAGTATTTGTTGGCGATATGCTCAAGCAGTTTTCAATCGTAGTAATTACCTCAACATTAACCAGTTTATTGGTTGGGTTTACATTGGTACCCTGGTTGGCTTCGCGTGTGGGTAAAAAAGATGACTTGAAGCCTACTAACTTCATAAATCGTTTTTTACTATGGTTTGAGAAGCAATTACAAACATTTATCAATTGGTATGGTCGACAATTGGAATGGGTACTTAGTCATAAAATTATCTTTACAGGCATAGTGATTTTTCTTTTGGCAATGACTGGAGTGATGATGAAACAAGGCATTGTTGGTAAAGAAATGATGTCCACAGGCGATCAGGGAAAGTTTAGGTTGAATTTGGAATACGATAAAAATACTTCTGTTCAGGAAAACAATATCAGAACGCAAGAAGTAGAGAATTTTATTTTGCAGCAAGCCGAAGTCTCAACTCTTTTTAGTAATATTGCAGGGCCAAGTACAGGCATTGGAAGTTTAGGCGTTGGTTCGGCTAATTTATCCGAATTTACTATTCAGTTAAAGCCTGAAAAAGAACGAACTATCAAAACAGAGGCATTTATGAAATCGCTTCGTGTGGAACTGAACAAGCAGTTTCCCGCTGTAAACTTTTCGATGGCTGTGTTAGGGTTATTGCCTAAACAAGCACCTATCAAAATGACTTTAAGTGGAGGTAATTTGGATTTAGTAATGAAAACCGGTAATGAACTAAAAGCAGCTATCGAAAAAATTCCTGGTGCCGATAACGTACAACTCTCAGTGAAAGCCGGTAGTCCAGAATATAAAGTGATACCCGATAAAGAAAGAATGCAGTCATTGGGACTAACTACTGCTTATGTAGGATTGAATTTAAGAACTGCATTTACTGGAAACGATGATGCTACGCTGACCGAAAATGACACCGAATATCCGGTTCGTATTTGGTTGGATGACTTTAATCGTAGAAACTTTGAAGATGTGCAGCGATTTTCCATTGTTAACCCAATGAATCTGCCCATTGAAGTATCGCAATTTGCAGAAGTGGTGCAAGCAAATTCGCCCTCGCTGCTCGAAAGATTGGATCGTCAACCCTCGGTAACGCTCACTTCCGAATCCTTTGGTCGTCCGTCGGGAAACTTGGCCGATGATGCAATCAGTTATTTGAAAACAGCGAAATTACCTGATGGTGTAAAATTAACTTGGGGAGCTGATATCAAAACGCAAAATGAAAGCTTTGGTGCATTAGGTTCGGTATTGCTTATCTCGTTTATTCTCATTTATCTGATTATGATAGCTCTTTACGATAGTTATATTTATCCATTTGTAGCTTTGTTTGCTATTCCAATGGCAATCGTTGGTGCTTTTTTAGCTTTAAATTTATCATCGAATAATTTGACTTTATTCGCTCAACTTGGATTAATCATGCTTATGGGGTTGGTAACAAAAAACTCCATCCTGATTGTGGATTTCACGAGTCAGTTAAAAGCCCAAGGCATGCATTACAAAGAAGCGATAATCCTGGCAGGTAAAGAACGTATGCGACCTATTTTAATGACTACGCTTTCGATGGCTATTGGTATGTTACCAATTGCATTGGCAAAAGGTACAGCCAGCGAATGGAAAAATGGTTTAGCTTGGGTAATTATTGGAGGAACACTTTCATCTATGATTCTGACTGTTTATTTAGTCCCCATGGTTTATTATTTGGTAGATAGATTGAAAGAAAAAAGAGAGCATAAAAAAAAGCAATTAATAGTTTTTAAATAAAAATGAAAAGGTCATATATATTTTTTTCAATTAGTTGTAATTTCATATAATACTGGTAATAAGAATCTTGTAACCACTAACAAGGTTTAAATCAACTATAAATATTCAATAATATGTTTCGATTCATATTTATTTTTAGAAACACAAGATTCGATGGTATAAGGTTTTTTGTACTTATCGGAATAATATTCAGTTTCAATTTTGTTTCTGTTCAGGCACAAGCGTCCTATCCTGTGCCTGCAAAGGACAAAGATATGCTATTTTATCTTCAACGAACTTTCAATAGAAATACTATCGTTTTTGAATTAAACAGGAAAAAAGATAACACATTGGACACTATCACTCCTGTTAATTTGCATTGGATTAGATATGAAGAGAATGGTCAAAAAGCCAATCTAACTACAATTCAACGAATTGTTTTTGGTCTTAAATGTATTCCAACAAATAAAACGAAAACTTCCTTTCTGTTAGTCAATAAAAAGATTGAAAAAATGAAAATAAATTTAGAGAAATCAAATTCAGAGGATTATAAAGCTTTTATGAAGATTAATAATCAAAAAACAGAACTTGAAAGGATTTATACAAAAACAGAGGAAAACGGAATAGGCATGTCAGTAATCGTTAAATATATTGAGGTTACCGGCATTTCAACCGAGATTAAAAAAAGAAACCCTGAAAGAATATTACTCTAAGTTTGAGCTATGGATTGCTTTCGTCTTTGATTCTAATTGTATATCCTGTCCTCATGGATTACTTATATGGTAGATATTTGACTAAAAAAAAAAGAAAATAGAAAAACTAATAATACAATAAATTTCAATTAAACCAATATTAATCAACATCTAATTTTAAAATTAAATCTTAATAAATTATGATAGCAACTAAACTTGAATCGATTAAAGTTGTAAAAAAAATAATTTCAACTGACAGAGATCGGACCAATATTTTACGTAAGCCTGAGCAATTCTTAATTGCTTGGTTAGTTCAACGAATTCCAATGTGGATAAGCTCGGATATGCTGACTGGAATCGGATTTTTAGGAAACATACTCACATTTATAAGTTTTATATTAGCTGCTTACCTCCATCCTATGTATTTGTTGCTGGGCGTGTTGGGTTTTGCCATAAGCTGGTTTGGCGATTCACTCGATGGGCGGATTGCCTACTATCGGCACATACCCCGCAAGTGGTACGGTTACGCCCTAGACATTACCATCGACTGGTTAGGAATTGTGTTAATGGGCTTAGGATTTGTGGTTTACGCAGATGGCCCTTGGGAAATAATTGGATTTGGTTTTGTAGTACTGTATGGTTGGGAAATGATAACTACAACCGTTCGATATAAAATTACTGGAAAATACTCTATAGACTCTGGACTTCTGGGACCTACCGAAGTAAGAATTATACTCTCGTTAATTTTCATTCTCGAAGTGATATTTCAAGGGTCAATACTTTATGCATCATCGTTGGTTACAGCCATTTTACTTATATCAAACTTAATTGACACAAAAAAATTATTAAAAATAGGCGACCAATATGATATTATTGAAAAAGAACAAACTAAAAAAAATAATTGAAAATCTGATTGTCTTTTCAAAAGCCCAATTATCTGCTTTTGTGGGTGGGATTACTGATTATCTTTTCATGATTTTTTTTACCGAATTTTTTCATGTGCATTATACCATAAGCATAGCCATTGGAGGGATTATAGGTGCCATAATAAACTTTAGTTTAAATAAAACATGGACATTTCGCTCTAAAAATAAAACTTATAAAAATTCCATGCCACAGCAAGTAGTACGGTTTATAATGGTGGTAATCAACAGTATTACCCTCAAGTCATTTGGCACTTATTTAGTTACTACTTTTCTGAAATTAGATTATAAAATCAGTCGAATCATCGTAGACTTATTTATATCAATTGCCTTCAATTATACTTTACAGAGATTCTGGGTTTTCAAAAAAAATAAAATGGTGTAAGCATTTATTAATCTCAAAACTCAGACTTTAAAAATACAGTAAATAATAAATTGATGTGTATGATTACATTAAGAAATTAACTTCAACGTTGTCAAGAAATACAGACTGAAAATTTGTAAGTTCTCAATTTAGAACTGAAATATACGCAAGAGAAGGTATTGATTGAAACTAATTTGGTCAAAATGGTCTATTTTAGTTCATTTGTATTAAAATATGCTGATTATTCGGGAAAAATTGCGAACTTTGCAGCCCAATTATAAAACTATATCCAAATAAAATGACAAGGAATGACAAATGGCAAGGAAACTCGAAATCAAATTCGAACTCTGGAGCCGGCCGTGATGGTAAATCGTTTGAAAAACGCGATGTAAAATCAATTTTAAAAGGCACGCGTGGTGCTGCAAAAAAGAGTTTTGATAAACCTCAATCAGATAATAGAGCTGAAAAAAGAGACGAAAATCGGGGTGATAAACTAGATTTTAAGAAAAGAGATCAAAACCAATCAAGCTTTGGAGATCGTAAACCTTACGAAAACAGAGGAAACTCAAGCTATGGTGATCGTAAACCTTATGAAAATAGAGGAAATTCAAGTAATGGCGAACGCAAACCTTACGAGAATAGAGGAAATAGTAGTTCTGGCGAACGTAAACCATACGAAAACAGAGGGAACTCAAGTTATGGCGAACGTAAACCTTACGAAAATAGAGGAAACACAGGTGGTGGCGAAAGAAAGCCCTATGAAAATAGAGGAAACTCAAGCTATGGAGAGCGCAAACCTTATGAGAACAGAGGAAACACTGGCGGTGGCGAGCGCAAACCATACGAAAATAGGGAAAACTCAAGCAGTGGCGAACGCAAACCCTACGAAAGTCGCTTAGCAAAGCCAACTTTTGGAGAGAAACGTCCATACGAAAATAGAGGAAACTCGAGCAGCGGTGAGCGTAAACCATATGAAAATAGAGACGGAGAACGTAAGCCTTATGAAAATAGAGGAAACTCAAGCTTTGGCGAACGTAAACTATACGAAAATAGAGGAGGAAGTAATACTTCATACAACCGCAAACCCTACGAAAACAAGGAAAGCGATCAGGATTATGGAGAAAGAAGACCCTACCCAAGTAGAGAAAATAATCAATTCGGTAAACCATTCAAGAAATCATACGATTCAAACGATGGTGGTTCTAATGGAGAAAAACTAAGTTTCAAGAAACCTGGTGAAGTAACTCCAAGCACTTTTGTTGAAACACGATATGATAATGAAGGCGTTACATTTCGTAAACCGCTTAGAAAAAGTGATGATTACGACCCGAATGCAAAATACAGCCAGAAGAAACAAGCTGAATTCCGTAAAAACACTGTAGATCTAACTCAACCGATTCGTTTGAATAAATTTTTGGCCAACGCTGGAATTTGTTCACGTCGCGAAGCAGATGAATATATCCAAGCAGGTGTGATTTCTGTGAATGGAGAAGTAGTTTCAGAATTAGGTGTAAAAGTGATGCATGACGATAAAGTAATGTTTCACAACCAGTTAGTACGTTCCGAAAAGAAAGTTTATTTATTGCTGAATAAACCTAAAGATTGTGTTACAACCTCGGAAGATACACATGATAGATTAACTGTACTCGATTTGGTTAAAAATGCTTGTAGCGAACGAATCTATCCAGTAGGAAGATTGGACAGAAATACAACTGGTGTTATTTTACTTACCAACGATGGTGACTTAGCTTCAAAGCTTACCCATCCGAAATACGACAAGAAGAAAATATATCATGTAGCATTGGATAAAGCACTTGAGAAGGCTGATTTTGAAGCAGTTCTGCAAGGCGTTACTTTAGATGATGGATTAATTGCTGCCGATGCATTGGAATATGTTAAAGAAGGTGATCCAAAACAAGTAGGTATCGAAATTCACTCAGGACAAAATAGAGTTGTTCGTCGTATATTTGAGAAATTAGGTTACAAAGTAATCAGACTCGACAGAGTTTACTTTGCTGGCTTGACCAAAAAGAACATACAACGCGGCAAATATCGCTTCCTAAACGAACGCGAAATTAACATGCTCAAAATGGGTGCTTACGAATAAGGCACTGATAATACATTAACTGACTCCTTTGTAAGATCTTACAAAGGAGTTTTTTTTATAAAAAAGTGAGCCTAAATTAACTAGGAGTTCTGCTTATTGCGTTGTAGGTATCTTTACTATGTTGAGGCTAAGAGGACTATTTTTAAGAAAATTATCTATTAAAACTTGCTTTAAATATTGAAAAATCAGCAATGATTTTATTCATAAAGTCATTGATATTTTTATCCACTTCAAGTTCTAAAGTATTCTCTTTGTAGTATTTAACAACTTCCTTTGCACCCTCTTTCAGTTTTACTGCTGGCTGAAATTCAGGGACAAAACGTCTAATCTTTGAATTGTCGAAAATCATACTGTGTGCCTTATCACCCAACAATCCGTCACCAATTTCTTGATTGTAAAGCGCAATAATATCGGAAGGAATATGGACAACCTGCGCCTTAACGCCGAGTTCTGCAGCTAATATATTGTAGATATTATTCCAACTGAGCCATTCGTCCGAAGTGATATGAAAGCATTCATTGATGGCCTTATAATTCCCAAGCAAACCCACTAATCCCACAGCAAAATCGGCATGATAAGTGAGTGTCCAAATTGAAGTTCCATCGCCAGGGAGAATCACTGGCATGCCTTTCAACATGCGATGCAAAACTGTATAACCACCAATGACTGGAATTTTCGTTTTATCATAAGTATGTGATGGCCGAACTATTGTGTATGGGAAACCACTCTCTGAATACGCTTGTTTCAACAATTCTTCGCATGCGATTTTTTTTCTCGAATACTCCCAATATGGATTATCCAAGGGAGTTTCTTCCGTTACAGGCAAATGTTCAGGAATCTGATAGGCCGAAGCAGTACTGATAAAAATGTACTGTTTTATTTTCCCACGGAACATCTCAATATCTTGCTGAATATGATCCGGTTCGTAAGCAATAAAATTAACAACTACATCGAAACTATTATTTTCCAATGCTTTTTTGGTTTGTTCTTCATTGCGAATATCGGCATAAATGGTTTTTACGCCTTGTATATTGCGTAATTCTGTACTTATTCCTCTGTTTAAATGATATAAATCAAAGCCTTTTGAAACAGCTAATTCAGAACATGCTCCACTCAAAACGCCAGTTCCACCTATAAATAATACCTTCATAATCAAATGATTTTATACGATGTCTTTTCCAAAAGGCGTAAGTGCTAAACCTGCTAATTTGAAATGTTGTTTAGCAAATGGAATTCCGATAATCGTGATAGCGAAAAGAATGCCGAACACCAAATGAGAAAGTGCAATCCATATTCCGCCTATCAATATCCAAATAATATTCATAATAGACGACAGGCAACCTGAACTGCTCTCAGAATCAACCACTTTGCTACCAAAAGGCCACAATGCGAACACAGCCAATTTCATGGTTTGAATCCCAAACGGAATTCCTACAATGGTAATCATCAACAATATACTTGAAATAAAATATTCAAGAGAAATAACAATTCCACCAAATACGAACCAGATTATATTTCCGAGTAACTTCATATTTTTTTTGTTTTATAAATTTAGCAAAACATAAGATTAATCCACTGTAAGAATGTGTTCTTTAATCGACCTTTCAGTAATCTCGAATAACGTGTTGAAATCCAAACTTTTAACTTCGAGCGGCGGATGTATAGTATAAGTGAGCTTGTTCAAAATACCCAATGGAAAATTACCATACTTAAACACTTTCCAAGAATTATTTATTGTTAGCGGAACTACATACGCATCCGGAGCATATTTACATAATAACTTTAAACCGTTGGGTGCAAATTCTTTGGGTTTACCATCGTGGGTGCGTGTTCCCTCAGGGTAAATAATGGTGGAGCGCTTGTGTTGCTGAATATATTCGCCCATTTGCTTAAGTGCAGGTAGTGCTTGTCGCGGATCTTTGCGGTCAATCAGCACAGAACCACCATATTTCAGATTATACGAAATACTGGGAACTCCCTTACCCAATTCAATTTTACTTACAAACTTAGGGTGAAATTTGCGAAGAAACCAAGCCATTCCTACAATATCGAAAGTTCCTTGATGATTGGCAACAAAAATCAGAGGCTTACCTTCTGGAATTAATTCGCGGTTGTAACAATTAGCACTCGACAACAAAAACCATAAAGTTTTCGACAAAAAGAAATTCAGAACGTCCACACTCACTTTGTGTGCCTGATAACCAAAAACCCGAAGACATAGTCGCTGTATTGGATCAAAAATGATAAGTAACAGTAAAAACCAAGCATAAGCAAGGATAGTGAAAGGCATAGCAATTAGTTTCATTATCTTTTTTTTATGCAAAGTTACAAAAAAATTTAAAATAGGAGAATAAATAAGAAGGCGGAGGCAAAGGCTAAGGCAAAATAGGAAAGAAAAATTAGACAATATGACAATAATGCGAAGCAAATGAAGTTTGTAACATAGCGACAAAGTTAGATAACAAGTAATGTGTAACTATATCCCAAACTCTTCAAACGAACACTAAATGCAAAACAGCAAACGCACTTTAAGCTCACACTCTAAGCTTCTAAATTTCAAATGGAGTACGTTGATGGTACAATCCAACATGTCGGAACATTCCGCCATTGAGAAACTCTTGAAATAATACGTCTTATTCCCATTTAGGGGTTAGGGGTCGCTAAAACTCCAAACGCAGAATAATAGTTAAAAAAAGTGAGAATACAACTTAGCGTTATATCCTCACCTTAATAATTTCATTTATTATTAATTTCAATTTCAGATTATTCCACTTCCTTGAACTTGGTTAATCCTTGTTGCAACCACGCTATAAAATTAGCTGGATCTTCGTCAAAACCATACGAACTGTTCATAGGCTTGCCTTCTGTATCGAGCATTACGTAAAAAGGCTGCGCATTAGAACCAAATTTTAATCGTTGAAGGTAACTCCATTTATCGCCAATACTGCTTACAGTTCGGGTTCGTCCATTTTCTGAAACTTCAAAAGCTTTTGCTAAAGAGGTTTTATCATCTACGAATAAAGAAATTAAAACTACATCTTTTTCCAGCATGTTTTTCACTTTTGGGTCAATCCAAACCGATGCTTCCATTTTGCGACAGTTCACACAACCGAAACCTGAGAAATCAATCACAGCGGGCAAACCCTTTTGAGCTGCATAAGCCATTCCTAAATCATAATCGGTAAAAGCAGGATGAACTTCATCGTTGTACAAGTTGAAGTCTTGAGTATAAAGTGGTGGTGAAAATGCACTTATCGCTTTGAGTGGCGCACCCCAAAGTCCTGGAACCATATATATGGCAAAGGACAAAGATACGATTGCTAAGAGTGTACCTAAAACACTTGAATGCTTGACTTCGCTATCGTGAGGAAAACGAATTTTTCCTAACAAATACATTCCTAACAAGAAGAAAATCACAATCCATAAAGAAAGGAATACTTCGCGGTCTAGAATTCTCCATCCGTAAGCTAAATCGGCTACTGAAAGGAATTTCAATGCCAACGCTAATTCTAAAAATGCCAACACGACTTTGACCGTATTCAACCAACCACCCGAACGAGGCAATGATTTAAGCATGGATGGGAAAAACGCAAACAGGGTGAATGGAATGGCCAATGCTACTGCAAAGCCCAACATGCCGATAGCTGGTGATAACAATGAACCAGTGGACGAGACTTCCACTAAGAGCGTTCCAATGATAGGACCTGTACAGGAAAACGAAACCAACACCAAGGTAAAAGCCATAAATAAAATACTGATAAATCCAGCTGTTGAGTCGGCTTTAGCATCTAATTTAGTCGACCATGAAGCTGGCAAAGTAATTTCGAAAGCTCCAAAAAATGATATGGCGAATACCAATAACATGCCAAAGAAAATCAAATTGAAGACAGCATTAGTCGACATGCTATTCAACGCACTTGCTCCAAAAATCAAGGTGATTAAGATTCCCAGCGTCACATAAATGAATATTATGGCAAGTCCATAAAGAAATGCATCTCTACGACCTTTCGATTTATTTTCGGAACGTTTCAGAAAGAAACTCACAGTCATAGGGATAATAGGCCAAACACAGGGAGTGAATAAAGCCAAGAATCCGCCTAGAAGTCCAGCAATAAAGATAAACCAGAGTGAGGCACTACCAGTATTGGAATCAGCGGAACCAAATGATTTAAGCTCTCCAATTACCGGAGTCCAGAAATCAATATTTTTATTCTGTGCTGGAATAACAACTGCATTACTATCACTTACAACAGCTTCGGTTGTTTGAGGCTGCTCCACCACAGCAGTTTCAACATTATCAGCAACTTCTTTTGATCCTAAATCGAATGATTCTTTGGTGGGCGGCAAGCAACTTTCGTCATTGCAAACCATAAATTCTACCGTACCCTTAACCCTAATTTTGGAAACATCTTCGGAACTAAGTTTTTGAACAAAGACAGCTTCGCCAGCATACCAAGTTAATTTCATATCGAAATTAGGGTCATAGACTTCCTTTAATTTCGACAACCCAACTACTTTACCTACTTTTTTGGCATTCTGAATGGATTCAAAAGTGATGGTAGTGGGTCGAGGACCATTGTCGGGAATATCTAATCCATACAAGTGCCAACCTGCATCTATTTTGGCTTTTATAATAACTTCTGCGGTTGTTTTTCCTGTGTTTTTTAGCTCAAATGTCCATTTTACAGGCTCAAATATTTGGGCAAATGTTGAATTTAGGATGAATAATCCTAATAAGGCAACTATAACTTTCTTCTTCATAAAAATAATTTTTACAAAAATAATCAAAGAACATGGATATATGAACAACTATTCATACGTATTCTGTATTTTTAACTTCAATTCAGAATTACTGTTATTGCGTAAGCAGTCTTCAAAAAGGAAACTGATTATATTTCTCACTTCGTTCCACATGACATTTAACTTTTTATTTCTAAGGAAGAAGTTGTGCGCCGACAAATCCGCAAACCAACTCCTCCATAAAAAAACTAGTAAAACATTGTCAATCTGAGATTCAAAATCTCAATTCAGATAATAGAGTTTATATAAGTTGAAATTTTATCGACCCCCCAACCCCCAAATGGGGGAGAAAGAGTGATATTTGCATATTCTAAAAATAAAAATTTTGGTCTTAAAGTCCCCATTTGGGGGTTTGGGGGTCAAAAGCAAAATCAATAAAACTAAGCAATAGTATT
>JBBSCW010000011.1:0-23855 GCA_038249855.1 Bacteroidales bacterium | reverse complement strand
GTTCGGCTCAGTCAATTTTAACGCATGTTACAATTGCGGAAATTGTACAGCCGTTTGTTCTTTGTCCACCGAAGAAAATTCATTTCCTCGCGAAATGGTACGCTTGAGTACGCTTGGTTTGGAAGATGACATAAAAGCATCCTTAAAACCTTGGGAATGTTATTATTGTGGCGAATGTTCTACGCATTGTCCACAAGAAGCTAACCCAGGCGAATTGATGATGTCGCTCCGTCGCTATCTGACTGCGAAATACGACTGGACTGGACTTTCAGGCTTGCTGTATAAATCATTGCCTATCAGTTTGGCCGCTTTTATCCTGACTTTTGCAGGAGTAATTGCATTCGCCATGTCGGTAGGTTTTGAATTAGAAAAAATGTTGCATTTTGGACACATGTTTGAAGGTATTGCTATTGGAACTATTGGCTTGGTAATTTTGTTACCCAATATAGTTCGCATGTGGTATTTCACTATTCTGAAATCCAAAACCAAAGTACCTTTTATGAAATATGTGAAAAGTATGGGCGAATTGTTTATCCACATGTTTACACAGAAACGTGCCTTGGGTTGCGATGACAATCAATTCCGCTGGTTCGAGCATTTCATATTGGTAATTGGCTATTTATCATTGCTTTTCACCACCGTAGTACTCGATTGGTTCGGAACTACAAGCTTATTTGTAATTGTATTGGGTTATGTGATGAGTGCCATTGTTTTTGTCGTTACCGTCGATTTTGTTTCAGGACGCATCAAAGCTAAAAAAGAAGTCAGCAAACATTCTCAACCATCGGATATTTTCTTCGTGGTTTGGTTGTTTTTCATGGGCTTAACTGCTTTTATGGTTCGCCTATTTATCGATTTGGGAGACGGGCAATATGGCATACTCGAAATGAACAAATGGCTGTATATTTTCCATTTAACGGTGTTAGTTCAGTGGGCATTGATTATTGTGCCTTTTGGCAAATGGACACATTTCTTGTATCGCTCCTTTGCTATGTATTTTGCAAAACTGAAAGCATAAGTCAATTAGACATTATATAAGTTGGGATATTTAATACTATTGCTTAGTTTTATTGATTTTGCTTTTGACCCCCAAACCCCCAAATGGGGGGTTTAAGACCAAAATTTTTATTTTTAGAATATGCAAATATCACTCTTTCTCCCCCATTTGGAGGTTGGGGGGTCGATAAAATTTCAACTTATATAAACTCTATAATTGATTTTTAAAATTTATACGGCTGAATTTCTGAGAAGAAATTCAGCCAAAATTGTTTATGTAGAATTGTCATAACTTGTTAATCTTATAAATTATGCTTTAATTCGGTTCATTTCGGTTTTTCTCTTGTACTTTAATTGAAAAAAAACGGTAATTTTGTAAAAGTAAAAAATAACAGCACATTATTTTTATGGAAAAAGAGAAAATTGAGTCGCTGCGTAGAGAATTGGAGCAACATGACTATAACTATTATGTACTTTCTACGCCGATAATTTCTGATTTTGAATACGATCAGAAGATGCGTGAATTACAAGACTTAGAGAAAAAGCATCCTGAGTATTTTGATCCAAACTCGCCAACCCAACGTGTGGGAAGCGATATTGCATCTGGTTTTGAGCAAGTTGCTCATGTTTATCCTATGCTTTCGCTTGGAAATACTTATTCCATGGGTGAAGTTAAAGATTTTTATAATCGAGTTCAAAAAGGATTGAATGAAGATTTTGAAATAGTTTGCGAATTAAAATACGATGGAACTTCTATTTCTTTAACTTACGAAAAAGGTAAACTTGTTCGTGCAGTTACTCGGGGCGATGGTGAAAAAGGTGACGATGTTACAACCAACGCAAAGACCATTCGCAGTATTCCATTGCGTTTGCATGGCCAATTTCCTGATCAATTTGAAATTCGGGGTGAAATAATGATGCCTTGGGAAGTATTCGAGGAGCTGAATCGCGAACGGGAATCGCAAGAGGAACAGCTATTTGCCAATCCACGCAACGCAGCCTCAGGAACATTAAAACTACAGAATTCTGCCACCGTTGCCTCACGTAAACTCGATGCCTATTTCTATTATATATTGGGCGAGCAACCTCCCTCCGACAATCATTACGGAAATTTATTAGCAGCGCGGTCGTGGGGGTTTAAAATATCCGATGCCACAAAAGTTTGTCAAAATTTAGAACAGGTTGCCAAGTTTATCAATTATTGGGATATTGAACGAAAAAACCTGCCTGTTGCAACTGATGGCATAGTATTAAAGGTCAATGCACTGAATCAGCAAAAGAATTTAGGTTTTACAGCAAAATCTCCTCGCTGGGCCATTGCTTATAAATTTCAAGCAGAAAAAGCACTTACCAGACTCAACTCGGTTTCGTATCAGGTAGGTCGCACAGGAGCCATTACGCCAGTTGCCAATCTCGATCCAGTGCAACTTTCGGGCACTACCGTTAAGCGAGCATCACTTCATAATGCTGATATTATTGAGACGCTCGATTTGCATATTGGGGATATGGTCTCGGTAGAAAAGGGAGGTGAGATTATTCCTAAAATTACTGCTGTCGACCTAAGTTCTCGTTCATCAACTGGCGAGAAAGTAAGATTTATCAAAAAATGTCCAGAATGTGGAACTGAATTAGTTCGTATTGAAGGCGAAGCTGCCCATTACTGCCCCAATGAGGATGCTTGTCCACCACAGATTAAGTCCAAGATGGAACATTTTGTCAATCGTAAAGCCATGAATATCGATGGGTTGGGCAGTGAAACCATTAGCTTATTGTACGAAAATAAATTATTGAATAACATTGCCGATATTTATGATTTAAAAATCAGCGATTTATCTCGTTTGGAAAGACTCGGTGCAAAATCGGCACAAAATATAAAATCATCCACCGAAAAATCGAAGAACGTTCCTTTTGAGCGTGTACTATTTGCTTTAGGCATTCGTTATGTAGGCGAAACTGTGGCTAAAAAACTAGCTTCTGCATTCAAGAACATTGAATCTATTGAGAATGCAACCTTCGACGAACTAATAAATGTAGACGAAATTGGAGAACGAATTGCAGAAAGTGTATTGAAATATTTCGCTGAAGATAAACACAAAGAATTGTTACATCGGTTGAAAAATCAGGGTTTGCAAATGAGTTTAAGTGCTGAGAAAATCGAAAATGCCAGTGATACACTCAAAGGAAAGTCTATTGTAATCAGCGGAACTTTCACAAAATATTCACGTGATGAATATAAAACCATCATCGAAAAAAACGGCGGAAAAAATGTAGGAAGTGTTTCGGCGAAAACATCATTTATCTTGGCTGGCGAAAATATGGGTCCCGAAAAGCTCAAAAAAGCACAATCATTGGGTGTAAAATTAATAAACGAAGAAGAATTTATAGCTATGTTGAGCGAGAATACAATACAAAAAGAGGGTTTTACTGGAACCTTGTTTTGAGTTAACAGCCCCCTAGATCCCCCGAAGAGGGGTACTTTAAGACTTTTCCTACAAACTAAACTTATGGTCTACAATGAGTTATACTTTTTAGAAATACATTAAATTTTAATCTGGCAAAAAATCAGTATTTTTGCCAATATCTTTTTTATTAAAGATTTCATTTCCAAAACAAACTCAGCTTATGTTAGAAAAACTTATCAGCTATATTTTCGGTAAACGTGCTAAAAGGCATATAAATCATACCGATTGTGAACAAAGATTTGTAAATTATGGGGATGCAAAAACTATTTTACTCCTTTTTGAAAGTGATTTTATTGAGAAGAATACTGAAATACGGAATATAATTAAAACAATGAATGCTGAGGGTAAAAAAGTAATGGCTTGGGGCTATTTGAATAAAAAGAAAGTGAATACGCCCACCCTTCCAGATTTCAGAATTTTAAATAATCAAAATCTTGATTCATTCCGTAAACCTAAACCAGAATTTTTACAAGAATTAGGAGAGCAGAAATTTGATTTGTTGATAGATTTAACCATCAACGAACTAATTCCGTTGCAATACATCGCCTTACACAGTAATGTCACTTTAAAGACGGGCATAAAAAAAAATAAGACTCCAATTTATGATTTTATGATTGAAATTGACAAGAGTAAGCACGAAACTGATATGGTACAACCGGAATTAAATGTAGTTTATATTTACAATCAGATAACTTTTTACCTTAAAAGCATACAAACTAAAGATTAATAATGTATTTTTGCACAAAATTAGTATTTTATTTGCCGAATGATTAACAATAAATTTACAGGGATGGGTGTTGCACTGATAACACCCTTCAAAACGGATGAGTCAATAGATTATGATGCGTTATCACGTGTAGTCGAACATCTGATAAAAAATGGGACAGATTATCTAGTGGTTTGTGGCACAACTGCCGAAACTCCAACCCTTACCGAAAACGAGAAAGATGAAGTTACTCGATTTGTAGTGAGTTGCAATGCCTGCCGATTACCTATCGTACTTGGTATGGGTGGAAATAACACCAAAGCTATTGTCGAAAAAATAAGTAATTACGATCTGAGCGGAGTTGATGCTATTTTATCCGTAACACCATATTACAATAAACCATCGCAAGAAGGTCTATATCAGCATTATGCAGCCATTGCCAAAGCTTCTCCGCTACCTATAATCCTTTATAACGTGCCTGGCCGCACAGGAGTCAATATGCTTGCGGCTACCACTTTGCGATTGGCCAATGATTTTGATAATATCATTGCTATCAAAGAAGCTTCGGGAATTTTCTCACAAATTGATGATATTATAAAAAATAAACCCGAAGATTTTATGGTCATTTCGGGCGACGATGGAATTACTTTCCCGCTAATTACATTAGGTGCCGTTGGTGTTATTTCAGTTATTGGAAATGCTTTTCCACGTGAATTTAGTCGTATGGTAAGACTTGCGCTCGAAGGTGATTATAAAAACGCTCGCACCATTCATCACCGTTTTACCGAACTAATTGAACTGCTATTTGTGGAGGGCAATCCAGCCGGAGTAAAAAGCATGTTGGCATTAATGGGACTCATAGAAAATAAACTTCGCCTGCCTTTAGTACCAAATACCATTAAAACTTACGAAAAAATTAGAATGGTTTTAAAACAATTAGTTTCCTGATAGAGTATTTGTTTTGTGTTTAGGGTTCAGTGTTTATGGTTTAAATTTAGCCACATAAGCATAAAGTTCACATAGAAATATATAGAACTTTGACTACTACTTTACTTGTCTACTTGTTAACTATTTATCGTTTCCTACCCTCCTTCACAATTTTCCTAAATTGTTCTACATTAACTGAGAATAAAATATTACTTTTGTGTAGAAACTCAATTTCCGAGTGTATTTAAATGCTCTGATTGTTTCAAATGCAATTTTAGTTGTAAGTCTTAAGCCCAATGTCTATCGTAAGAAATTCTAAAATCTTCAAAGCTTTTAAACTTAATGAAAGAATCCGTATTACATTATATCTGGCAGCAAAGGCTTTTCGTATCGAATGATATGAAAACTACTGATGGCGAGCGGGTTGAAGTCATTGATGTTGGTAAACTTAATATAGATGCCGGGCCCGATTTTTTCAATGCTAAAATTAAAATCGGGGATACTTTGTGGGCTGGCAATGTTGAAATTCACTCACAGTCATCAGATTGGTTTAAGCACAATCATCAGGATGACAAAGCATACGACAGTGTGATTTTACATATAGTTAAGCAAGCTGATGGCGAAGTTTATCGCGCTGACGGCGAAAAAATTCCACAAGTTGAGTTGGCTTATTCAAAACAGATTGAAACTGATTACAACCAATTAATTAGTGAGCAAAAATGGATTCCCTGTGCTGAGAAAATAAAATTTGTTCCGCAAATATTCATTCAAAGTTGGAAAAATAATTTGTTGATCGAGCGGTTGGAACAAAAAACGGAAGCCATTGTTACTTTATTGAATGCTAATAATCAACATTGGGAAGAAGCTTTTTATATAACTCTTGCCCGTAATTTCGGATTTGGAACTAATAGCCAGTCATTTGAGCAGTTAGCCAAAGCTACTCCACTCTCAGCACTAAGCAAACATAAGAATGATCTTTTTCAGTTAGAGGCTATTTTATTTGGACAATCTGGATTGTTAGAATGCGCAACGACAGACGAATATCTTACAAGCCTGAAAAAAGAATATGAATTTATGGCTGCAAAATTCAATTTAAAACCACTTGCGGCAAGCCAGTGGAAATTATTGCGATTGCGTCCTGATAATTTCCCACATGTACGGATTGCACAATTTGCAGCTTTGATTCATTCATCCTCAAAACTATTTTCAAAAATAATAGAACGAACTGAGTTGGTGTATTTGAATCAGATATTCGACATAAAGCCCTCTGAATATTGGCAGACACATTATACTTTTGCAAACAAAAGTACGATAAAGTCAAAAAACTTAGGTCAACAATCTAAGAATATACTTTACATTAATACGGTGATTCCTTTTTTGTTTTGCTACGGAAATAAAAAAAACAATCAGGAAATGAAGGATAAAGCTTTGGAATTGTTGGAGCAAATTCCCGAAGAACGAAATTCGGTAATAACTGGATGGAAAAACTTAGGGTTAGAAGTAAATACGGCCTACGACTCTCAAGCATTATTGCATCTCAAAAAGAATTATTGCGACGACAAAAAATGCTTGCGCTGTAGGATTGGACATAAAGTACTGACAATCAAAATTATTTAATAATATAATTTAATAAATATTTCTGGAGTTTCAATAAAATGATTCTCAAGAACAAGAATCTTTAAACCAATGACATCAATCTCATCATACCAAAAATCTCTATCTGCCATAATTATTGTTTGTTTAGGATTAATTATCTATTCTTGTGCAAATAAATCACAAGGGCCAACAGGTGGTTCTCAAGACAAAACTCCACCGAAAATTATTAAAACATCACCTTTGAATGCGGCCTTGAACTTCAAAAAGAAACAAATTCAAATTTATTTCGATGAAAATATTTCAGTAGAAAATCCAGCTGAGAACGTACTCATTTCGCCTCCACAACAAAAACAACCGACCGTAAAAGGAAATGGCCGAGTGGTATCAGTTGACTTTGAGCAGGATTTAATTGATAGCACCACTTACACCATCAATTTTGGAAATTCGATTGTAGATCTTAACGAAAAGAATCCAGTTGAAAATTATAGGTTTTCATTCTCAACAGGTAACGAAATTGACACACTTAAAATTTCCGGAATCGTTATCAATGCAGCCGATTTAAACCCAATGTCGAAAGTGCTTGTCGGGATTTATCGCGAACAAAGTGATTCGGTTTTCTTTCAAAAGCCATTCCTTCGAATCGCCAAAACCGATGAGAATGGAAGGTTTGTTATTGACAATGTAAAAGCTGGTATCTATAAAGTTTTTGCATTGGAAGATGGCAACAAAGACTACTTTTTTCAACCTGGCGAAGGTGTGGCATTTATCGACTCCTTGGTTACTCCTACTTTTCGCATTGAAGAAATGAAAGATACTGTTTGGGAAGATTCTGTTCATGTAGATAGCGTACGTACTTATATGGGGACTCGTTTTTTACCAGATAACATTGTCATGAAATTTTTCAAAGAAAATAAAAAAAGACAGTATTTTGTAAAATCTGAACGAAAAACAGAACAAACATTTCAGTTATTTTTTAACACTAAACAAATTGAGCCACCTGTTCTTAAACCATTAAATTTCGAGTGGGAAGGAAAGTACATGCTGCAAAAAAATCTCACTTTGGACAGTTTAACGTATTGGATAACAGATACGACAGTGTCTAAAGTAGATACCTTACAGTTCTCAATGTCCTATCTGAAAACAGATTCGAGTTATCAGCTTGTGCCACAGACCGATACTATCAATGTATTTATGCGTAAAGCCCGTGAAAATACGAAGGCAAAAAAGTCGGTAACTGAACCAAAAATTGAATTTTATAAGTTTAATCACAATGCAAATGGTACTTTTGAGGTGTATAATCCAATCTTTATAAAGTTCGATTCTCCGTTGGCAGATGTAGATTTATCTAAGATAAAAATGTCCGAGAAAATAGATTCAATTTACAAGGATTTACCTGTTAAATGGATTCAAACAGATTCGTCAAAAATGCAATATAGTATCAAATACAAATTTGAACCTGAAAAATCCTATGAATTAAAAATTGACTCTGCCGCATTTCGTAATATATACAATTTAACCAGCGACAAGGCGAGTGGTCAGTTTAAAGTTAAATCTCTTGATGATTATTCGAGTATAAAAATGTTGCTTAGTAAATTTGATTCTTTGGTTGTGTTTCAGGTCCTCGATACTAAAGATGCCGTTTTAGCTACTAAACCGGCAAATATCAAGGGTGTTCAGTTTGAATACCTAAAACCTGGCGATTATTATTTACGTGCTTTTATTGATAGCAATAAGAATGGAATTTGGGATACTGGTGATTTATCGAAACAGCTTCAGCCTGAAACAGTATATTATTACAATAAAAAACTCAGTTTACGAGCCAATTGGGAATTTGAAGAAACTTGGGATTTAGGATCTGTGCCACTTTTAGAACAGAAACCTGCTGAACTGAAAAAAGACAATCAGAAGAAACAGTAGTAAGACTCTAGTATCTAAACTCTCAAATTGATGTTTTTTTTGGCTCAATATAAATTATTTTGAAGTGCTTTAAAAGTTGTAATTAATACACAATCAATTTAATATGAAAATTTTAATTGAAAAATGTCTTTATTAATTTCAAAAGAAAATTATTTTCAATTACTTTATTGTAGCTTTCTTTTGTCTAACATCTTTGTTCTCCCGCTCCCCGTTTATTTCGGGATGTTCCATGGGCGGGAATGTCGAATACTCCATTGGTTCTGGCTTGTTCAGGTTAGGAGTTAGCAACCAGCAATAAGAAAATTAGAACGCAAATACAACATTCTATCATCTTTATACGTTATTACATATCGGTAAATGAATGTATTTTAGTAACTTCTTATCTAAATTATTTATGAAACAATCTATTAAAACACTCAAACAACTAAAAGAAAAATACTTGTTTACAAAATCAGGTAAAATTAGTATAAAAGGTATTACAATGTATAAAATAATGCTGATTGCACTATTTTTCTCATTTACAAGTTTGGTTCATTCGCAACTTAATTTTGGTATAAAGGCTGGTTATAATTCAAGTTTGAGCATATCGAATATAAGTTCAGTGACTAATGGGACCTACGATTTGAATTCGGTAAAATCCGAGATGTGGAATAATTTACATGCAGGGGTTTTTGGTAGAGCTTTTATTGGCAGCTTTTTTATTCAACCCGAGGTGCTGTATTCTATCAATAAAAAAGAATACGAAATTACCATTCAAGATGCAAATAATCAGGATGTTAAGCTGGATAAAATCCTTGATATAAGTACTGTGGATATACCTATATTATTTGGGCTCAGATTATTAGATCTGGATATAATTAATTTAAGGGTTTTTGCAGGTCCGAAGTTCAGGTTATTGGCTGGTTCGGCACTCGAATATAAGAACGTAACTGGCGGAAATTTTAATCCTTATAATTTAGTTTCGGATTTTAAAAAAGCGAAAGTAGGACTCGAGTTGGGCGCTGGTATTGATATCCTCCCGTTTGTAATTGAAGCTCGATATAATATCATTGAAAATATGTATGAAACAAAATTAGGCGATGTAAAAATATCAAACCTTCCAGCCAGTAATTTTATTATTTCCATAGGATTCAAGTTGTTATAATTCTTTTCTCCGATCCCACAACTGATTAGCCTGTTCTTCATTGCGAAGAACAGGCTGTTTTTTTTCTAAAGAATTGCTTATATTTTACTATCTTTGCACACTTTTAAGAAACAATTTTAGCTCAGGAAGATATGAATTTAGAGTCAACCATGCAATCAGTCGTGGCGCAATATGCAAAAATATTGTACAATGTAGATATTGAAGCCAACCAGATACAAATACAAAAAACAAAAAGAGAGTTTGAAGGCGATATTACCGTTGTGGTATTCCCTTTTGCTAAATTAGCACGTAAGGCGCCAGAAGTAGCTGCCAATGAAATAGGTGAATATTTTTTGGAACATAATCCTATTGTATCTGCTTTCAATGTGATTAAAGGGTTCTTGAATTTGTCAATTAACACTTCGTTTTGGCTTGAAACTTTAGAATGCATACATGCTAATCAAAGTTTTGGTCATGCCTATATAGAGGAAGATGCTGTAACCATGATGATTGAATATTCATCGCCCAATACCAATAAACCACTGCATTTAGGACATGTCCGCAATAATTTATTAGGTTTTAGCATTGCAGAAATACAGAAAGCCAACGGTTGGAAAGTAGTGAAAACCAATATAGTGAACGACCGAGGAATTCATATCTGTAAATCGATGCTGGCTTGGAAGCTTTTTGGAAATGGAGAAACTCCTGCAAGCTCTGGGATGAAAGGCGATCACTTAGTGGGGAAATACTATGTAGTTTTCGACAAAGAATATAAAGCTGAGATTAAGGAATTAATGACCCATGATCTTACTGAGGAAGAAGCCAAAAAGAAAGCTCCTTTGATTCTAAAAGCTCAAGAAATGCTTTTGGCTTGGGAAAACAATGATGCTGAGGTTCGCCAGCTTTGGGAAACGATGAACGGCTGGGTATATGCAGGCTTCGACGAAACATACAAACAAATGGGCGTCGATTTCGACAAAATATATTATGAATCACAAACTTACCTGACTGGGAAATCGGAAGTTGAACGAGGAGTAGCCGAAAAAGTTTTCTATCAACGTGATGATAGCTCTGTTTGGGCTGACTTGACTCCAGATGGATTAGATGAAAAACTACTTTTGCGTGCCGATGGAACTTCAGTTTATATGACTCAGGACATTGGAACTGCCAAGCTGAGATACAATGATTTTGAAATCAAAAAGATGGTATATGTAGTTGGAAATGAACAGAATTATCATTTTCAGGTGCTTTCTATCTTGTTGGATAAATTAGGCTATGCTTGGGGAAAAGATTTGGTGCATTTTTCGTATGGCATGGTGGAATTGCCCGAAGGAAAAATGAAAAGTCGTGAAGGAACAGTGGTTGATGCCGACGATTTGATGGCTGAAATGATAAACACTGCCCGCGAAACATCGATGGAACTTGGCAAATTAGACAATTGCACGCCCGACGAAATTGAAACGATTGCCCGCATGGTTGGTTTGGGTGCGTTGAAATACTTTATCTTAAAAGTTGATCCACGTAAAAATATGACTTTCAATCCTAAGGAATCGATTGATTTTAATGGCAATACAGGTCCGTTTATACAATATACACATGCACGTATTAAATCGGTTTTGCGTAAAGCTACCGACTTAGGAATAGATTATAAAGCTGAAATTGACAAAGAACTCCAAATATCAGAGAAGGAAGTCTATCTGATTCAACTCTTGTCCGAATTTCCAGCTATCATAAAGCAATCCGGCGAAGAGTTTAGTCCAGCATTAATAGCCAATTATGAATACGAATTAGTCAAAGAATTCAATCAATTCTATCATGAATTTTCGATACTCAAAGAAGAAAATGAAGCATTAAAACATTTCCGTTTGGTATTATCAGAGTCTATTGCAAAAGTAATTAAAACAGGCATGGGTTTGTTGGGTATCGAGGTACCGGAAAGAATGTAATACTGCCCCAAGACCCTTCCACGATAGCTATCGGGAGGGGATGTAAATTACTTTCGTCTTTGATTTATAACAAAGTTCTTATTCAACAATATAGAATCACTTTTTAAAATCTTTAAATTATGAAACACTTTTCAAAACTTCTGTTCTTAATTTCGGTCATTCTAATCATAGTTTCATGTAGTTCAGGTTCAAAATCCCTAAAAAGAGGAGATTATTATCAAGCAACTATCGATGCAGTTGAGAAACTGAGAATGAGTCCTAAAAGCGAAAAAGCACAACTTGTGTTACAAAAGGCATATCCTTTGGCAGAGCAAAACGCCTTGCGTGAAATTGAAAATGCAAAACTTAGAAATGACGTAAGCAATTACGAAACAATTGTTTATCAATATGAGCGACTCAATAAGATGGCGGCTGACATTTACGCTTCACCCAGAGCCAATGAACTGATACAAAGACCAACTGAATACCATGCTCAACTGTCAGAAGCTCGAAATATGGCTGCTGATCAATACTATAATTTAGGGAATAAAGCACTCAATATTGGAACAATAGATCAATCTCGCTTGGCGTTGAAGTTTTTTCAGCAAGCAAATTCTTTTAGTTATGGTTATAAAGATGTGTTGAATATGATGGAAGAAGCAAAATTTCAGTCGACACTCAGAATTGCCTTTGAAAAACCCAGAACAAGTCCTAACTATCAACTTTCTGCTGATTTTTTTAGCGATAATCTAATTGCAGACATTTCTAAAAGATTTGAAAACAAACTGATTCGCTTTTATAATTTCGATGAATACTCGAATAATTCTAAGATTTCCCCTCATCAATACCTAGTATTGAATTTTGAGGATTTTTCGGTTGGTAATGTATACGATACCAAAAACACAATAGAAGTGAAGAGCGACAGTGTAAAGGTGGGAACAGCGACTATTCAAGGAAAGAAAGTAGATGTTTATAATACGGTAACTGCCAAATTTAACACATACCGTCGTGAAATTAAATCGAGAGGGATATTAAGCGTTAAGATTTTCGACAATCAAGATAAGTTGATTCAACAGCGAAACTTCACAGGCGAATATGTTTGGTTTACGACTTGGGCAAATTTCAATGGAGACGAAAGAGCATTGTCCCAAGCTCAAAAGCAAGCTTCTAATCAGACTCCTCAAATCCCACCTCCCCATCAAGCCCTGTTTATCGAGTTCACAAAACCCATTTATACACAAGCTTATAACTATATTTATAGTTTTTATAATAGATACTGAAGATGAAAGTATAGTAATTCTATAAAAAAATTAATCTTCTGGTTTGTATTGATTAGGATGAAATTTATCCATTTCCCATCGTTCTGCGTTGGTTTTAATATATTCTGTAATACGATCAAATGATTCTTGATTGAATATGATATTATCCCAAAAACGCGATTGCCATTGAAATTCATATCCTAATCGGTGGGCATGTTTTGATAGTGCCGATTTATACGAACCGATTATGGATGATGCGGTATTTTTTCCTTGATTACGAAACCGTTTTTGTCCCGGCGTCTGTTCGGTTGGTGGTATGGTTGGTAGAGACAAGGGCAATTGCGTGATTGGTAGAGACAAGGGCAATTGCGTGATTGGTAGAGACAAGGGCAATTGCGTGATTGGTAGAGACAAGGCATGCCTTGTCTCTACAGGTATATCGTTATTATTAATATTACCATTATCATTACCATCCAAAATAATAATTCCATGAATATGATTGGGCATCACCTTGAATTCGCCTAAGGTCACATTTTTAGCATGATTTGGAATTTCGTGCCATAAAACATCTGCCAAAACACCCAGATTCGATAAATTCATTTTTCCATTTTCAATATCACCGAAATAGAATTCACGCTGCCCAGTGCATATTGTTATAAAATACACACCATCACGACTATAATCCCACCATTGAGCACGGGCAGAAGGAATCCTATATTTATCCTTGAATTTTTTCATCTACGAAAATACGAGTTCTTTTGTTAATTATGTGAGTTTCGGACAAAAAATTTTTGATGGATAGAACACAAATTTTAGTTTCTGTGAGATCTCTTCTAATAGCTATTTCTTTTAATTGGTTTGTTTTCAGCTGGGAAAAGTTTTTCCAAAGCATTCACACCATAGCTTTGCAGAAGCTTGTCCACAGCATTTACACCAGCTGCTTTTATGCGACTGCCATTGGTTACAGTTACTTCATCTTTAAACTTGATAAGCACTTCGTTGGGTACGAAGTTCATAAGGTCAGAACGTTTATTACGTTGACTTTCAGGGTTTGTGGCGGTTGTAAAACGGTCGGCTTTTTGTTGTGCAGCAAGGGATGTAATACAAAGGATCAGAAAAATGGGAATTAATCTTTTCATGATAGTTGGTTTTTTAATTGAATCTATATGTTGCATCTGCAAGGGTTGCAGAGATTAATCATTCAAAAAAAAACAGAAAATCATCCTTTAACGAAATGTAAATCAGCAGTAGTCTGAAAATCATATCTTAAAACCCCTATTTATTGGGACTAATATGACTTTGAAAACAAGCTATAAAAATAGTTATTTATTTTCAATAAATTTGAAAATATTGAATAAAAAAAATATTTTTGAAAAAACTTTTTTGAAATTATATTTGGTGTATTTAACTTTACTGGTGGGTTATGCATAACCCGCACTACACACCCAAAGAAAATCCCCAAATAATTCACAGCAGTATATCTATTTCTTAACAATAATCTTCGAAGTATGAGAAGTCATTTGATTAGAAAGTTTCACATAATACAATCCATTTTTCAATCCATTTAGCTGGATTAGAGTCTGGTTGGCAGGCAAATTATTTTCATAAGCTAGCTTACCATCCGTTGAAAATACTTCTATAATTGTAGTTTCCTGCATGGGTGATTGTAAATAGATCGTTCCTTGAGTAATGGTTGGATAAACGCTCAGTTGGGTTGGAGCTGTCAGAGTTTCCAATTGATTCGGATTGTTCGGCGTAAATTGAATGCTAACCATTTCGAGGTAATAACTACTGTTCCTAGAAATACCCACTACATAACTATTTCCATTAGTATCAATTGTAAAAGTCGATGGTTCATCCATGCCTGAAGCTGAACCATTGTAATATTTTACCCATATAAACTGTCCATCAGCCGAGTATTTAATCAATTGTATTCCACCCCCTTTTGTATGAAAATCACGTGCTAAAACAAGAACATTACCTTGATGATCAATTTTTATGCTTTTATGTACATCTCTACCAGAATAGCTTGAAAGTCCATCTTGCAGTTGAATCCAAGCTAAGTTTCCATTCGGTGAATACTTCGCTGTAACTACCTTATTAGCAATTACTCCTGTAACATAAATATTCCCAGCAGGATCAAGCACAAGTGATTTATAAATTGAAATATCAGTTCCGGAAATAGGAATTTTGCGAGTCCAAATTGTCTCGCCGACCGAGTTGTATTTCAATAAGATTGCTTCCCAAACACTGGTTTCTGCATTGGCTTCGTAACCGCAAGTGTATACTTCGCCATTATCACATAAATGAATATCGAAACCAACAGCAGAACGTGTCTCAATTGTTCGATACACACTTGCCCAATTTCGAGTTAAATCATTATTATAAATCACTGTGCCCATGAGGTATTTATTCTCCCAGTCTGTATGAGCTCCGATAAGTCCGATTTTATCAATTACAGCGTTATACGAACTTCCCATTACAGCTGCACCGTAGTGTGCTCCGTAGGTTTGGGCTGATATACGTTCTAAATTGGCATTTGTTTTTATAGCTACATAACCATAATATGCAGCCTGTTTCGAAATTCCACTTATGTAATAATTTCCATTCTTGTCGGTATGAATATAAGTTGCTTTGTCAGCTCCACGGTTAGTTCCATCAAAATTGTAGGTTTTAAGTAATGTTCCATCTGGACTAAATTTCAGCGTCAATATATCTTCGGTAGTTGCTTTAGTATTTCCGGTGACTAACAAATTATTGTCTTTGTCAATTAACATTTCAATCAATTGATCATCGTTATTAGCATTATCATATTCTTTAGTCCAGAGAATATTGCCTGATGGTGAGTATTTTACAATAAAATAATTGTTCTTTTGAGTAGCATCTTTGAATGTATAACCACCCGTATATATATTACCAAGTTGATCCACAACTACCGATGTTCCTACACTCGAAGAATTTGGATTTTGTACTGATGACCATTGCGAAAAAGCTACTAAGTTAAACGCAAGCAGAATAAGTAAGATTGTGTAAAATTTCGTTTTCATAATCGTATGTTTTTAAATTGTTTGGTGTTCAGTGTTTGGTGTTTAGTTTATGAAAAGATAGAAGTTATTTGATAATAAGATATTTATAATAAATCTGATTCAGTCCAAAACATCGACAAATATAATAATTATTTTCAAATGTATAAATAACTTAAACAGATAATGCACAATTAAAATATTCATATTATTCCCAAATCACTATTTTTTACATACGCCGTTGTCCTTTTCAGGTAGTTAACATTGGTGGTATCACTCCTCTCCTACTCTACTTCTATATTTTCATGATAGAATTATTAATCTATACACACAAGCTTACAACTGACAGAAACTGACCTTTTGTCAGTAAATTTAACCACAATTCTGTAAAATTTTGACGTAAATCTGACAATAAATAAATTATTTCAATTGATTTCTGCTTGGCACATGCTTTGTAAAATGACAAGCGTAATCGTAAAAGAAAACTCAACAAATAGACTAAAAATAAAACTCAAACATATTAAAAATAAAAAGATCATGGGAAAAATTATTGGAATAGATTTAGGAACCACCAACTCGTGTGTTGCTGTAATGGAAGGTAACGAACCTATCGTTATCGCTAACAATGAAGGAAAACGTACTACTCCTTCGGTAATTGGTTTTGTGGAAGGTGGCGAACGCAAAGTTGGAGATCCTGCTAAACGTCAAGCAATTACCAACCCAACCAAGACCGTATCATCTATCAAACGTTTTATGGGTGAAACCTACGATCGTTTGGCTAAAGAAATTGGTCGTGTACCATACAAAGTTGTAAAAGGTGACAACAACACAGCTCGTGTGGATATCGATGGTCGCCTCTATACTCCACAAGAAATTTCGGCCATTATTCTTCAAAAAATGAAGAAAACAGCCGAAGAATATCTCGGACAAGAAGTAACAGATGCAGTAATTACTGTTCCTGCTTACTTTAACGATGCTCAACGTCAAGCGACTAAAGAAGCTGGTGAAATTGCTGGCTTGAATGTTCGTCGTATTATCAACGAACCTACAGCGGCTGCCTTGGCTTATGGTTTAGACAAAACCAATAAGGATATGAAAATCGCTGTATTCGACTGTGGTGGTGGAACACATGACGTTTCGGTATTGGAATTGGGCGATGGCGTATTTGAAGTAAAATCTACCGATGGTGATACTCACTTGGGTGGTGATGACTTCGACCATAGAATTATCGATTGGTTGGTAGCTGAATTTAAAAGCGAAAACAGCAATATGGATTTAAGTAAAGATCCAATGGCATTGCAACGTTTGAAAGAGGCTGCTGAAAAAGCAAAAATCGAACTTTCGAACACGACTTCTTCGGAAATCAATTTGCCATATATCATGCCAGTTGATGGTGTGCCACGTCACTTAGTGCGTACTTTGACACGTGCAAAATTTGAACAGTTGATTGACGATTTAGTACAAAAAACTATCGAACCTTGTCGTACAGCCTTGAAGAATGCAGGTATGACGGTGAACGATATTGACGAAGTAATTTTGGTAGGTGGATCGACTCGTATTCCTGCGATACAAGCTGCTGTTGAAAAATTCTTCGGAAAAGCTCCTTCAAAAGGGGTGAATCCTGACGAAGTAGTAGCTGTTGGTGCTGCCATTCAAGGTGGTGTTCTTTCGGGAGATGTAAAAGATATATTGTTGCTGGATGTTACTCCACTTTCAATGGGAATTGAAACTATGGGAAGTGTAATGACAAGAATGATTGAAGCTAACACTACCATTCCAACTAAAAAATCGGAAACATTTACTACTGCCTCTGACAATCAGCCTTCTGTAGAAATTCATATTTTACAAGGTGAACGTCCATTGGCCAGCCAAAACAAATCATTGGGTCGTTTCCACTTGGATGGTATTATGCCTTCACGTCGTGGCGAACCTCAAGTTGAGGTAACTTTCGACATTGATGCCAACGGTATTCTTCATGTGTCGGCCAAAGATAAAGCAACTGGAAAAGAACAAAGTATCCGTATTGAAGCTTCATCTGGTTTGAGCGATGCTGAAATCAAACGCATGAAAGACGAAGCTGCTGCTAATGCTGAATCTGATGCTAAGGAAAAAGAAAAAATCGACAAAATGAATCATGCTGACAGTTTGATTTTCCAGACTGAAAAGCAATTGACTGAATTTGGCGACAAACTTCCAGCTGACAAAAAAGGTCCTATCGAAGCTGCTTTGGCTAAACTGAAAGAAGCTCACAAAGCTCAGGATATTGCCGGCGTAGATGCTGCTACTAACGAGTTGAACACTGTATTCCAAGCTGCAAGCCAGGAAATGTACAATGCTCAAAACGCACAAGGCGGCGGACAAGAACAAGGTCCTCAAGACTTTGGCGGACAACAACAAGGCTCAAACGACAACAAACAAGGCGACGTAACTGATGTTGACTTTGAAGAAGTAAAATAGACCCCTAGCCCCTCCCGATGCATCGGGATAAATTGCGAGGGAATAAAAAAACACCCCAAGTTGAATTGAATTTCAGCTTGGGGTGTTTTTTTATATAAATATTCTATCACAATTTTGACAACAATGCTTGTTTATTGCCAAATATGTGATATTTATTTATATTTTCTGATGTTGAAAAATTTTCTAATGTATCTATTTTATTTGTGAGTATTTATCTATCTTTGTTCAAATATCGCACTCTTGGTTTTGTAGTAGAAAACGATATGTTTGCCAAACATTCATGGTATTTCCGCAATGCGCTTGTCAGAGCTAATTATAACGATTTTCAGCATAAAGTTTACGCAGCACCGGAATATTTAATGCATTTCTTTAGCAATTTGTTATTAGGTGAAAATAATGTATTAAAAAACAGGGATTTGCGAGTAGATGCAGATAGCAAAATTGGAGAGGAGAAAAGTGTAGCATTGAACACGAATGAAGGTGGTCAGAAAGATGAGTTAGGTGGTCAGAAAAAGTGGTCAGATTGCTCGACCTTATTATTGAAAAACCCAATATTACACGAAAAGAACTGTCGGAAGTGTTGAAAATCAATCCTTCTGCGGTACAAAAGCACATAGACAAATTGAAAAAAGAAGCTGTAATTTCTCGCGAAGGATCGGATAAAAAGGGAGTATGGAAAGTGACAAAATAGTGGTTAATAATTGGTATTTAATGCCTGACAATGAATAAGATAGGATTTGTATGGATTCCTCCAGCTGGTCGGAATGACGATTCAAATATCAATGAGATTCCTCCTTTCAGTCGGAATGACAATAGTGCTATTGGCAATGAGTTTCCTCCCGCTGGTCAGAATGACAATTCAAATATCAATGAGATTCCTCCTTTCAGTCGGAATGACAGTAGTACTATTGGCAATGAGTTTCCTCCCGCTGGTCGGAATGACGAGCGGCTTTAAGGGGGGTTAAAGGCGATATTTTTGGCGGCTTCTCCGCCAACAATATCGCCCCACTCCAACTCATAAAACAACCGTCATTCCGAGCGAAGTGAGGAAACTGAAAGACAAAAAAAGCAGGAAATGAATAAGATAGGATTTGTATGGATTCCTCCCGCTGGTCGGAATGACGATTCAAATATCAATAAGATTCCTCCTTTCAGTCGGAATGACGATTCAAATATCAATGAGATTCCTCCTTTCAGTCGGAATGACAGTAGTGAGATTGGCAATGAGTTTCCTCCCGCTGGTCGGAATGACGAGCGGCTTTAAGGGGGGTTAAAGGCGTTAATTTTGGCGGCTTCTCCGCCAACAATATCGCCCCACTCCAACTCATAAAACAACCGTCATTCCGAGCGAAGTGAGGAAACTAAAAGACAAAAAAAGCAAGAAATGAATAAGATAGGATTTGTATACATAATGACCAATAAAAACAAGACTACTTTATATATTGGAGTTACAAATAACTTGTGCCGTAGAATTTACGAACACAAAAATCATTTAGTTAAAGACTCATTTACAGATAAATACAATCTCGGATATTGCATTTATTATGAAGAATTTCCTTATTTCGATTTAGCAATCAAACGGGAAAAAGAACTAAAAAAGTGGAATCGCCAAAAAAAAGAAGATTTGATAAACAAAAAGAATCCTGAATGGAAAGTAATGGTAACTGAAACTGGTTTTGTTCGTGAAAAGGTGCTTTTTTCGCAACAAGTTTCTGACTTAGTAAACGAATTGCAAAAAGAAGGAGTGATTTCTAGCTTCGCACTGAATGACTTTTCGCCCGAAGGTGATAATGAAGAGATTCCTCCCGTTGGTCGGAATGACGATTCGCCGTGTGTAAAAAAAAGTGAAGATTCCTCGCTTACGCTCGGAATGACTTCCGCACCTGATTGTGGTATGGGAGTGAATGCAGGCGGCGAAGCCGCCTGCATTCACTCCCCCTTCTTACCCAAAACCGAATGTCATTCCGAACAGAGTGAGGAAACTAACATTCAAAAAGAGCAAAGCGAGGGAATCAGAGAGACTCCTCCCGTTGGAACAAATAACAGTGATGCGATTGGTGAAGAGTTTCCTCCCGCTGGTCGGAATGACGATAGTGCGATTGGTGATGAAATTCCTCCCTTCGGTCGGAATGACAGAAGTGAGTTTCCTCTTGTTGGTCGGAATGACGGTAGTGCTATTGACAATAAGATTCCTCCTTTCAGTCGGAATGACAGTAGTACTATTGGCAATGAGTTTCCTCCCGCTGGTCGGAATGACGAGCGGCTCTAAGGGGTTAAAGGCGATATTGTTGGCGGCTTCGCCGCCAACAGAGAACAAAGCCAGAAAGAATTTATCAAATTATACGGTGCTATTTTGAAGTTAAAAAACATTCTAACCACCTTCGACGAATTTGCAGGGAATGAAATTCTAAATGCTCGCGATGTGTAGGATTACCACAGCATGTATATCAATCTTTACAACGATTTTAGGGGTAAAGATAAAGGCGACAGCGAGAATGTGAATGATGATATTGTATTTGAAATGGAGTTGATTAAACAAGTGGAAATCAACATTGATCATATTTTACTATTGATTCGCAAATATCACGACAGTCACTTGACTGACAAAGAAATTGTAATAAGTATTGCTAAAGCAATTGATTCAAGTGTAGAGCTTCGCAACAAAAAAGACCTGATTGAGAAATTCATTGATTCGTTGACACCCGATACAAATGTTGATGATGATTGGCACTCTTTTGTTGATACAAAAATTTGAAGAATTAGACAGCATTATCACAGAAGAGAATTTGGACAAGGACGAAACCTACAAGTTCATAAACAACGCCTTCCGAGATGGCTTTGTACAATCAACAGGCACGTCAATAGCAAAAGTATTACCACCTGTTTCACGCTTTACTGCCACTGGCGACCGTACAAAAAAGCGGGATACAGTAATCGAAAAGCTCAGTGCATTTTTCAGTAAGTTCTGGGACATATCAGGTGGTAAATTCTTAAAAGATTGAAATCTTTTGAAACGAAACAGATCTTCGCAATGTATCGAAACAGAGAAAATGCTCAAAATACTTGAAAACGACAGTGCTCTTGAGAGATCAGGTAAAAAAGGACAAAACTTTGCTTATACCTTGCAAAATATCGAACCATTGCGCAATGCTGTTATTAATGAGATGATGCCGACAAAATTAAACAAACTCAAAAAATCTAATATAGTTCTACTTTACTAAAATAAAAGAAACAAATTCTATATTGACCCCCAAACCCCCAAATGGGGGCTTAAGAGTGAAATTAAGAGTCGATTTACGCAATTCAGATTTACACAAACTGCGTCTTAAAGCCCATCTTCCTCCCTCTCTATTTTTGGAGAGGGCTGGGGTGAGGACTGGGGGTTTGGGGTCGAAATTTTAAATTGGTAAAGTAGAAATAGAAGCATTCTTTAATTGGAATGAGATAAGTAAATTGAAAAGCTAATAATTCAATCTTATCCCCAATCTTCAAAAGTGAGGATCTTGGGGATTAAGAAGAAAAGCGGATGAAAAAAATATCCAATACCTGCCTTTTTCCAAATAATTAAAACAAACACTTATATTATGGCATTAGACTATCAAACAGCTTATCGGGCTTTCCACTCCATTAAGGACAGCAGTCTTACAGATTTACGAAAATCGCTTTATAAAGCAGCACTGAGGTATGCACATATACGTGCCGAATGGCAATTTATGGATAATCAAGAAATAATGGAGCAAGACTCAAATCGTACTGCTGCTCATAATCGTTTTATAGACAGTTGCAATATCCTCAGCCGCCAACAGGCTTTAATCAATGAGGATAACAGTTGGAGAAGTACAATTGGTGAGGATCGAAAACTTGTGGGTGATTTTGCTTGCTATGTGAATTGTTTTTTGGGGATTGGGAATAGGTGAATCGGTAGATCAAAAACATAATACTATATAGACCGCAAGAATCAAGAGCCAAGAACCGAGATGTAAAGTGCACATTATCAATCACATTGAAAATTATTATGTCAGAGATACAAACTCGTTGTATATATTCATCTCTTGAGATAAATTCTTTCTCAAATTTAAAACTCATATTTCCACATTAATAATACTTATGAAACAGCAAACAGAAGCAATAAAACAGGATTCACAACAGCCAACCAATAAGTTTGATAATGATTATTTTAGCTTGGACAATGGGTTGAAAGTTGTTTTACAGCAAGATTTTTCTACACAAAAAATTGCTGTAAATTTACAATATCATGTGGGATCGGCTATGGAAAAAATCGGATTGAAAGGAATCACACATCTTATTGAACACTTGCAAATCGAAAAGATGCAAAACTTATTCTGTCATGAGTATGATAAGTATATTTCGGATCTGTACTATTTTAACGGTGCATTTACTTGTCAAGACCGAATGGTGTTTCATAATGAAATTCCAAGAGATGCTCTTGAACTAAGCTTATGGCTGGAATCAAATCGTATGGGATTCATTAAAGACGCAATTACAAGGTATGATTTGGATAGGGCGATTGAAATAGTAGCCATCGAAAAACAAGATATTTATGATAATAAACTCTATGACAAAAGCACATTAATCATTTTTGATCAAATTTTTCCGATTGGACATCCTTATCATGTGCCTACTATTGGCAGTATAAATGATTTAAAAACATTGACCCTTGAAGAGTTAAAACAATTTTATGCTACTTATATTGTTCCTAACAATGCCACTTTAACATTAATAGGTGATTTCGATATTCCATTAGCAACAAAGTTAATTCAAAAATATTTTGCAGAAATAGAAAGGGGGACAGATCTACCCAAACCGGTCGTTCAAAATATTGAACTCAGCTCTATCAAAAAACTGCTTTGGGAAGCGCCCAACATTATACGACCACGGATTACTTATGTTTTTCCAACATTTGAAAACAGCAATGAAGAAAGCAATGCATTCGTTTTATTTGTAAATTACTTTTTTTTCTACAGCAATAAACCGATATTTCAGGTATTAAAACAAAAGAATCTTGCAACCTATTGTGAAATAAATCAAAAATATATGGAAAGAGCCGGTTTTTTGCAATATGAAATCAGGGCATTAGAAGGTGTTGACTTGAATGAAATTGCTGCCGTGATGGATGAATATATAGCAAAATTTGAAGAAGAAGGTGTAAATGAGAATGATTTGAATGATTTAAAAGAGAACTACCTATCCGATTATAAAAAACGATTTGGTGGTATGAAGGATTTAGCCGATGAACTCAGTTATAGTACGGAATTTCGGGGTAAACCCGATGCCTACATTGATGTAATGAGAAAACAAAGCACTGTATCGAAAGAGGATATTATGAACGTTTACAAAAAGTACATTATGGGGAAACCTTATTTAGTACTGAGCGTTGTGCCTGAAGGGAAAAGTGAACTGGCTGTAAAGGATTCAATACCGGTAGATATTAAAGCAGAAAAGG
>JBBSCW010000010.1:0-24751 GCA_038249855.1 Bacteroidales bacterium | reverse complement strand
CTATTTCGCTTTTATAGCAGCAATAATCTTAGTTTCCAATTCAAGCGACAATTCAGGATTATCGAAAATAACTTGTTTTGAAGCATCACGTCCTTGTGCCAATTTGGTATCACCATAACTAAACCAAGAACCGCTCTTTTTAACGATACCATATTCAACTCCCAAGTCAAGTATTTCACCTGTTTTGGAAATTCCTTGTCCAAACATAATGTCAAATTCGGCTTTGCGGAAAGGTGGTGCCACTTTATTCTTCACTACTTTCACCCTTGTTTGGTTACCAATAGCCTCATCGCCATCTTTCAATTGCCCGATTCTACGAATATCCAAACGGATAGAAGCATAGAATTTCAACGCATTTCCACCCGTGGTAGTTTCAGGATTACCGAACATGACACCTATTTTCTCACGTAACTGGTTGATAAATATACAAGTAGTATTCGTTTTATTGATATTGGCAGTTAGTTTACGCAAAGCTTGCGACATTAAACGGGCTTGAAGTCCCATTTTAGAATCACCCATATCGCCTTCTAATTCGGCTTTTGGAGTAAGGGCAGCCACAGAGTCAATCACTACAATATCCACTGCTGATGAACGAATCAGTTGATCGGCAATTTCCAAAGCTTGTTCGCCGTTGTCAGGTTGCGAAATCAACAATTCGTCAGTGTTAACACCTAATTTTTCAGCATACGCACGGTCGAAAGCATGCTCAGCATCAATAATTGCAGCAATTCCACCTGCTTTTTGAGCCTCAGCAATAGCATGAATTGCCAAAGTGGTTTTACCCGAAGATTCTGGACCGTAAATTTCAATCACCCTACCACGAGGATATCCACCAACTCCCAAAGCAATATCTAATCCCAAAGATCCAGATGAAATCACTGCCATATCTTCAATCTTGGTATCGCCCATACGCATGATAGCGCCTTTTCCGTGATCTTTCTCAATCTTATCCATTGCCAATTGCAATGCTTTTAACTTCTCAGATGAAGGAGTTTTCAAGTCCTCAGTAGTTTTTGCCATAGCTATTTTTGTTTTATAATTTATATTCCAAGAATCCCGTTCTGTTTTTGGTTATCAATAAAATATTTATTAACTATTAAAAGTAGAATCAGAATACAAAGATAAAATTATTTCTTGCAATTTTCTTTGTATTGCGAGAATACATTTGAAAATAATCTGTCATATTTAGAAGTTAGCATATTTTCATACCATTTACACATAAAAAATTCGTTTAAAAGCCATCCTAATTTACAATATGATAAACAATTAGCATAAGTTTCAGAAATATTCTTATATGAATTCAAATGTAATGCACATGTAGTTTAAATAATTTCTATAATTTCTGGAATCAAAGAAATTGCAACAACTTAATAAACTTAGGAAACTCAATTAATTAACTGAAAAACAATTTGTATATTTGCAGAAAGTTTAAAATTGAATCCAATTCAATCAACACTATTCTAATTCTAAACGAAAAGTATTTATGAAATATTTATTATTTGTAGTAGTTGCCTTTACACTTTCATTATCAGCATTTTCGGGAAAGAAATCGCTCCAAATTTCAGACTTTGCCTATTGGAAACGCATTGAAAACAGGCAAATAAGTAGCGATGGTCAGTTTGTGGCTTACGAACTCAACAAACAGAAAGGCGATGGAATGTTAATCGTTCACAGCATTCAAAATCAGAAGACCGACACTATTCTTTATGGAAAAAATGCAAAATTTGCAGCTAATTCAAAGTTTATTGTTTTCAATATAGCATTGCCAGAAGACAGTCTGCGGAAACTTAAATTAGCCAAAACTGCCAAAGATAAAATGCCCAAAGAAAGTATGGGACTTTTAAATTTAACCACTCATCAGGTTTCTACTTTTGCCAAAGTAAAATCTTTTCAGCTTGCTGATGAAGATAGTAACTGGTTGAGCTACACAATTGACACTACAAAAACAGTTGTTGATAAAAAGGTAAAGAAAGACGAAACCTCCACCGATAAAGATTTTAAAAAAAGCAAAGAGAAAAAAGTGAAAGAAAATTATTTGCTGAAAATTTGGGATCCAATCAATAATGTTGAGTTCAGTTTTAATCGGATTGATACGTTTTCCATTGCCGCTAAAGGATTTCAGATAGCCTACCTGAATAAAAATAACGACAGTACTAAACTCAAAACCATGGTTGTTTTTGACCCACGGAATCAAAAAGCCGATACTATTTTGCGTGATTCTGCCACCATAAAGCAAATCAAATTCGACGAAAAAGGCCAACAATTAGCATTTTTGCAAAGTACTGATACCGCCAAAATTAAGAATTATAGCCTGAAATATACACCAACTGCCAAAATTAAAATCACTAATATACTTAATACAAAATCGAAACTTTTTATTCAAGAATGGATACCCAGCGAAAACGGAAATTTGTATTTTTCCAAAGACGGTTCTAAATTATTTTTTGGATCAAGTCCAAAGCAAATTGAGATAAAGAAAGACAGTGTACTCGATGAAAATAAGCCTAAATTAGATTTGTGGAGTTATACCGACACGCAGATACAACCTATGCAGCTCAAACAACTTGCCCAAAAGAAAAAGCAAAGCTTTACTGCTGTATACCAAATTAAGGACAAAAGCTGCATTCAAATTGCTGATACAACCATTGAAAACATTAGACTATATAATTTCAACAATGCAGATATTGCCTTGGGCATCGATGATAAAAGCTACGAGAAACAAATGGTTTGGACTTCAAGAAGTTTAAATAATTATTATCTAATCGATTTAAAAACTGGACAAAAAACCAGCTTGTTGAAAGAAAGAAATAATTTAAGTCTATCGAATACAGGTAAATATGCCGTTTGGTTTGATTTTAAAGATTTACAGTACCACTTGACTGACACTAAAACGCTAAAATCGAACATTATAAGCACTGAAATCCCAAATAAGCTTTACGATGAAAAGCATGACACGCCGAATGACCCAGAAGCCTATGGAATAGCTGGTTGGACTGAGAATGATGATTATTTAATACTGTATGACCGATATGATTTGTGGAAAATTGATCCCAAAGGCAAAGAAAAAGCATTGAAATTGACCAATGGGAGAAACCAAAAAATTAAATACCGTTATGTGGAAACCGACAAGGAAATCAACTTTATTCCGTTGAAAAAGGAGCTTGTTTTGTCTACTTTCAATGAGAAAAATAATACTGAATCTTATTGCTCAATGCTTATTTCACAACCAAATAATATTCAAACCCTTGTAGAAGGCGACTTTATGTTGGGTGGCCTATTAAAAGCTAAAAACGATTCACATATTTTATGGTCGACACAGACTGTTTCTGAGTTCCCAGAAGTGAAATATAGTAGTCCAGATTTCAAAAATCCATTGACACTCTCAGTTGCAAATCCACAACAACAAGACTATATTTGGCCAACAGTAGAGATGGTTGAATGGAACTCATTTGGAGGCGATTCGCTTCAAGGCTTGCTTTATAAACCAAATAATTTCGATCCCAACCGCAAATATCCGATGATGGTTTATTTTTACGAAAGAAATTCAGAAAATAAAAATCGTTACAATTATCCTCAACCGAGCAGGTCAACCATCAGCATCCCATTTTATGTAAGTAATGAATATTTGGTTTTTGTGCCCGACATTGTTTATAAAGACGGATATCCAGGGCAAAGTGCATACGATTGTATAATAAGTGGCGTTCAGAAATTGATTAATAATTGTACTTATGTCGACGAAAAGCATATTGCCCTTCAAGGTCAAAGTTGGGGTGGTTATCAAACGGCTTATTTAGTAACCAAAACCAATATGTTTGCTGCGGGAATGGCAGGAGCTCCCGTAAGTAATATGACCAGTGCTTATGGTGGAATTCGTTGGGGAACCGGTATGAGCCGTATGTTTCAGTACGAAGAAACGCAAAGCAGAATAGGTGGAACACTTTGGCAAAAACCGATGCATTATATTGAAAATTCACCTTTATTTGGTGCCGAAAAAGTGAATACTCCGCTTCTTATCATGGCCAACGACAATGATGGTGCAGTGCCTTGGTATCAGGGAATTGAGTTTTTCATGGCTTTGTACCGACTCCAAAAACCAGTTTGGTTGATTAATTATAATGGAATGGATCACAATTTAGAGGCAAAATACTGGGCTAATCGGATAGATTTAAGTACACGTATGTTTGGATTCTTTAATCATTATCTGAAAGGTCAACCCGCACCAGAGTGGCTTACAAAAGGGATTCCTGCGATAAAAAAAGGGGAAAGTTTGGGGTATTAGAAAGCCCCCTAAATCCCCCGAAAAAGGGGGACTTTAAGACGTTTTCTAAATAATTTTGAATTTTACAAAACTCTTCTTTTGTTACAACAGAATTAAACACTTTATATTCATCTTATTATGCAATTTGAAAAGAAACTTTTTAAAATCTCACTTGTTGAGACGTTTTTGTATTTTGCTCTAATGTTCATTCTGATAAATGGCACTTTCGTTTTGTTTTCTTTAATTGAAGGAAAACCACGGTTTTTTGTTTATGAAAGTTCGTGGATAATACAATTTGTTTTCCCATTGGCTTATACTGTTATTCAGACTGCTATAAACCGAAATGGAGTATTAAAAATAGCTGATTACCAAGATTCTAATTCATTGATAAAAGAGATTGACGCATATCTGATTGGAAGAGGATATATAAATAATAGTACAGAAAATCAGGCTATTACTTACATCAGAAAAACAAAATGGGGCAGGATGTGGAATTTTTTCCTAAGAGATAACATAAGTATTCAAGTTTCAGATAATGAGCTGACGGTATTTGCAAAAAAAAATAGAATTGATTCTCTACTGTTGAAGCTTAAATACACCCCTGTAAATAGTTAATGTATTTATTGGCAGGTATATATAAACCAAAATAAATTTTAAAACATGAAAAAACTATTTTTAATTGTATTGGTATTCATCGTAGCGACAAGCTGTGATAAAGAAAATATCGAAAAATCTCAGATTGATGGTGTTTGGATAGAAACAACTCATAAGACGGATACATTAGTATTTGAGAATACACATTCTGGGATGACCCTGAAACGAGGTACTGAGATAAGAAATGGATATTTATTACCAAAATATTCATCTGGGCCATATAGTTATGAAATAAAAAATGATAGTATTTCATTACATTGGATGGCATCTAGTTCTTCCTATTCTATAAATCATTACTTTGATTTAGACTCGAAAAATAATGAAATTAAAATAGGTAATTTTTTTATTGACAGTATCAAAAGTGATGCAGTCTTGACATTTAAAAAGGTTCAATAAAAGCCTCAAGAATACTCGATAAACATTGACTACATTAATAATACCTAAGAATTTTGACTCACCGAAGAACCAAAAAATGACATTCAATCCCAAATATCTAATATTAATTTTTCTTCTTTTTGCATTGTTTTTTGTTCAACAGATTCTTGCTCAGGAAACTCTTTTGGTAGGTCAGGTAGTGGATAAGAGAGATTTAAGTGCAATTCCTGATGTAAATATCTTTTTTAAAAATACCGAAATAGGCATAAAAAGCAACAACGAAGGATATTTTGTGTTACGAACTTACGAAAAAGTAAATGTTATCGTGTTTTCGTGTGTGGGTTACAAGCGTAAAGAAATCAGACTGAAACAAGGACAAAGTTTCGGGATGCAGGTGGAGTTGGTGGAAGAGAACAGTATGTTGCAAGAAGTTTTCGTTATTCCTGGTTCGAATCCTGCTTTGGCCTTGATGAAAAAAATCAGGGGAATGAAACCAATCAATGATTTGACTCGTCAACCCGGTTTCAGTCTCCAACGCAAAGGACAGAGCTTGGTGCTACTCTCGAAAATTAAGCAAGGTCTAGCCGGAAAAAGGATTTTTGAACAAATTAGTCGTGGAGCTATTTCCAACATTGATTCGAACCTTACCATTCCGCTGTACATGTCCGAATCGTACTTTACCGACAAAGGAAGGGCAATAAAAGAAATTTCCCAAAACAATTTTTCCACACCCGAAAATGCTCAATTGATAGTCAGAAAATTATTAGGTGATATCAATGCTAATCTAAATTTTTACGACAATGCAATTTCAATTTTTGGAAAAAGCATGATTAGTCCATTGTCCAACACAGGCAATGTGTATTATGATTTTTATTTGGCCGACAGCACTTTAACCGAAAATAGAAAGAATTACGAAGTTCATTTCCGCACTAAAAATGAGAAAAACTTGGCTTTCAATGGCAAGATGCTTATTGATTCGGGTAGTTATGCACTTACCGGAATTGATTTGACATTGCCTCGTGCGGCTAACATTAATTATCTCCACAATCTGAAAATAAATCAATCATTTACAGCTGTTGATAGTAATAAATGGGTTGTGGATCAAGAAAATACCAATCTAAGCCTTACTTATGCTTTGTTGGGAGACAGTCTGAATCCTACTCCTGAACTTTTCATAAAACGAAATGTACAAACTATTAATTCAAATTCTTTGTTGAATGTTGATTTTGCACAAAGTACTTATACGGCCGCAGAGCTCGACCAGAAAATAAATGATTTAGGTGAAACTCCTATCGTAAAAACAGCTAAATGGTTGGCCGATATTATTTTCACCGGTTATATTCCTATTGGGAAATTTGAAATAGGAAAAATACAGAATTTAGCCCGTATTACCGATGTAGAGGGATTTCGATTGACTTTGCCAGTGTATACAAGCGAAAAAATGTGGAAAAATTTACGGTTGGGTGCATCGATTGGATATGCTTTTGGAAATCAAGCTATTAAATATTCTGGTACGGCACAAGTAAAAATTCCTGGCTCGATCAGAAGAATAATGAGTATAAGCTATAACAATGACTACCGAAGCGACACATACAAGTATAATGATTATTTGCTGCGCGAAGAACCGCTAACCTCTGGCGATGAAGATATAGCGAGCACGCTGTTAAGTTTCTCCTCAGCAAAATACATGAGCGATCGAAGGGAATTTAATTTTAGTTATGCAACTGATCTGAATAAAAATATTGAAACCTCTGTACAGTTGAGAATTAATACGCTTATGAACAGTGATTTGCTTCCATTTATCCAGCGTGGCATTCACTATAACTCGGCTTTGCAACAATCTCTAACAGTTTTAACGAGATTTTCGTTCAACGAAAGAGTTTACAACGATTTTTTTCAACGAATTTACATCACAAATTATAATCCAATACTCTATGCATTGATGGAAGGTGGACGATATGAAGTGGGCGATAAAACAGGAAATTATGCTAAACTTTCTGGCATGGTGCGTCAAAGAGTTAATTTTAATATTGGGCAATGGGATTATATGCTCGAAGGTGGTTTATTCTTGGGTGATTTACCTTATCAAATGCTCGAAATGCCGTCGGGCAATATTACAAATGGATACAGCATGTATGGATTTTCGCTGATGAATCTCATGGAATACAGAGCTGATAAATATATTACTTTTCACAATGAGATTATGTTAAATGGGATTATTCTCAATCAAATACCATTGATTAGGCGACTAAATTTTCGTGAATTATTCAGTTTGAAAATGTTTTACGGCACCCTGAGTAATACTCATAACAATGTGATCGATATACCAGACTATGTTCATTCCACCAAAGTTCCATACGTCGAAGTCGGAGTTGGTTTTAGTAACATTTTGCGGCTCTTTACTTTACAGTCGTTTTGGCGAATTACCGAAAATGATTTGTCAGACACTTTGAAATGGGGACTTAAAGGAAGCGTACGAATCAGTTTGTAGTTATAGATTTTTGCAGGATTACATCAAAAAGATTTTAAGGAATTGGTCAAGTTTTACAGACTTGAAGAGATTTTACCGCAAATCATTGATTTATGCCTCAACATAACACCCGATTATAGCAATTAATTTATTTTGTTGTTTTATCTTTGTGCAAACATTACAAATAATAGAGCCATGGAAACAAATCAATTACAAATTGCTATCATTGGTGCGGGTAATATGGGCGGAGCAATTGCCCGCGGGTTGTCCAAGGGACAACTTATAAACCCGTCGAATATTCATGTAAGCGATATTTCGCAGCCTAATTTAGATAAAATTAAAGCTGCATCGCCACTTTCCCATTTTACAAACTCTAATATTGAAATTGTAAAACAAGCTGATATCGTGATTTTGGCAGTGAAACCGTGGTTGATTTCTAGCATTGCCGACGAAATTGAGAGTAAAATCAATTACAAAAAGCAAATCATCGTATCGATTGCTGCAGGTGTCGATTTTGCAGCCTTGGCCGAATTGTTCGATACTGATGCTACCATTTTCAGGGTAATTCCTAATACAGCCATCGAAGTATTGGAAAGTGTGTCAACCATCTCGTCGTATAATGCAAACAAAGAACAAGAAGACCTGATTTTATCAATTTTTGCCGAAATGGGAAAAGTTTTTCTAGTCCCCGAAACTCAATTAAATGCCTTTATGTCGCTCTCCTCCTGCGGAATTGCTTATGCTTTCAGGTATATTCATGCAGCTTGCCAAGGTGCTGTCGAAATGGGAATTTATCCAAAAATAGCAAAATCTGTTGTGATTCAAACCTTGCGTGGAGCAATCGATTTGCTCGAAGAAGGAAACTCACATCCAGAAGTAGAGATTGATAAAGTAACAACTCCGGGCGGCATAACTATCAAAGGATTGAACGAAATGGAAGCCAATGGTTTCAGCAATTCAGTTATAAAAGGTCTTAAAGCATCTCATTTAAAATAAGTTACTTTTTAACACAATAACACTATAAATTTCAACTATAAGAACTGAAATAGTTAGACAATACTTACAACTTTATATTTCTAATTTCAGGATAATATAGTTGGTTTTTAATGCAATTCTATCTTAAATTGTAAATTGTAAATGACAAAATTGTAAATCCTTTTAAGACTTATGAATACCCAAATTCAACAAATTGCCGAACGATTGCGAGGCCTTCGTGACTCGCTTGATCTTACCGTAGAGCAAGCTGCCGAGAAATGCAATGTTTCGTCAGTAGATTATGCCAATTTTGAATCAGGCAACTCTGACATTCCCATGAGTTTTTTGTGTGCTGTTGCCGAAACATTTGGTGTTGAAACTACCGCTATTATTTCAGGGGTTGATCCACATGCCGAAAGTTATTTTATAAGTAGGAGAGGAACAGGTGTGAAAGTCGAACGCTTCAAAGCCTATCAGTATTTTTCATTGGCGTCGGGGTTTCGGCATGCTACTGTCAAGCCTTTCGAGGTAGTAGTAGAACCTAACGAATTACCCATTCAGCAAAATACACACTTGGGTCAGGAATTCAACTATTTGATTGAAGGAGCTTTGCAAATACGTATTGCGGGTAGCGATTTAATACTTGAAGAAGGAGACTCTATTTATTTCGATGCCTCCAAACCACACGGCATGAAAGCACTTGGTGGACGTAAAGCTAGATTTTTGGCGGTGATTATTTGAAAGTTTGTACGGCAAACAATTTACTGAAAAAAATCTTTGCAGAATGATATGTTTTGCAGAAGTCTTGAAAGTGCTATTTTTAGAGAACTGGAACTTTTTATTTTAGAATTGGGTAAAGGTTTTGCCTTTGTAGAGCGTCAAAAGAGAATGATTATCGATGGTGAGGATTTTCACTTGGATTTACTTTTTTACAACAGAAAGCTACAAAGGTTAGTAGCCATAGAATTGAAACTCGGCAAATTTAAAGCAGGCTAAAAAGGACAAATGGAACTCTGAAATGGTTAGATAGACATGAACGGAACGAAGGCGAGAATAGTCCCATTGGCTTAATTCTCTGTGCGGGTAAAAGTGCTGAACAGATAGAACTGCTCGAAATGCACAAGGATGGGATTATGGTAGCCGAATATTGGACTGAACTCCTGTCGAAGAAGAAATTAGAGCAAAAACTTCATTCTTTATTAATTGAAGCCAAAGCCAGAATTGAAAATCGGAAAATGTTGAATATATGATTCTAAATCTCAACAAAGAAGAAATTACAAAGACCATTAAATTAACACGCTGATTATCAACTATTAATCAACATACATAAATCACATGTTAGAGAAATTCCTTACTCAAACTGAGTTTACCGACTTCAACGATTTCAAGCAAAATTACGAACTTATTGTACCCGATAACTTTAATTTTGGCTACGATGTTGTGGATGCTTGGGCAGAGAAAGCTCCTGATAAGCGAGCACTCCTTTGGACGAATGACAAAGGCGAGAGCAGAGAGTTTTCCTTCGCTGAAATAAAACAGCATAGCAATCAAACAGCTTCTTACTTCCAAACCTTAGGCATTAAGAAAGGAGACATTGTAATGGTTATTCTTAAGCGACGGTACGAATTCTGGTTTAGTATTATTGCTTTACATAAATTGGGAGCAGTGATTATTCCTGCTACTCATCTTTTGACTTCCAAGGACTTGATATACCGTAATAATGCAGCTTCTATAAAAGCAATTGTATCGGTTGGCGAGTCCGAGATTATACAGCATATCAATGATTCTTTGCCCGAATCGCCAACAGTCGAAATGTGTATTTCTGTTGGTTCAATAGTTCCTGATGCTTGGTTAGACTTTCATCAAGGGATAGAACAAGCGCCGGAATTTATTCCGCTGAATAAAATAACGAAAAACGACGATCCACTCATAATCAGCTTTACGTCAGGCACCACAGGAAATCCCAAAATGGTGATGTTGGACTGCGTTTATCCCTTAGCTCATATTGTTACGGCCAAATATTGGCATAATTTGCACGAAGATAGTGTGCATCTAACCATAGCCGATACAGGATGGTTGAAGGCCGTTTGGGGAAAGCTTTACGGACAATGGATTGTAGGTGCTTGCGTATTTGTTTACGATCACGAAAAATTTACACCAGCTGCCATGCTCCAAATGATACAAAAACACCATATCACTTCACTTTGTGCGCCTCCTACTATTTTTAGATTTTTAATCCGCGAAGATATAAGTACTTATGATTTATCTTCATTGGAGTATTGTACAATAGCAGGAGAAGCTTTGAATCCAGCTGTTTACGACCAATTTTTAAAACTCACAGGAATTCAACTCAAAGAAGGTTACGGACAAAGTGAAACTACGCTCACCATTTTCACATCGCCTTGGTCGGCAGCAAAACCGGGCTCGATGGGCATACCCAATCCTCATTATGACATAGATTTGTTAAATTCAGAAGGTCGTTCGGTGGAAGTTGGTGAGCAAGGACAAATAGTAATTCGTACCGATAAAAATTATCCTATTGGACTTTTCAAAGGATATTATCGAAATGCTGAATTGACCAACCAAGCCATGAAGGACAATATTTATTATACTGGCGATGTGGCTTGGCGGGACGAAGATGGCTATTTCTGGTTTGTTGGTCGTGCCGATGATGTAATCAAAAGTTCTGGTTATCGCATTGGACCATTCGAGGTGGAAAGTGCTTTGATGACACATCCAGCCGTAGTTGAATGTGCAATTACAGGCGTTCCCGACGAAATCCGCGGACAGATTGTAAAAGCCACCATTGTATTGGCAAAGGAGTATAAGAACGCAAATAAAAATGAATTGATTGAAGAAATTCAAAAACATGTGAAGCAAATAACTGCACCTTACAAATATCCAAGATTGATAGAGTTTGTAGAAGAATTGCCCAAAACAATAAGTGGAAAAATTCGCAGAATAGAGATTAGAGAAAAAGATAGTAAATAGTAGCCCCCTGAATCCCCCAAGTGGGAATTTAAGACTTGTAAAACAATTACTTGATTATTTTTTACACGTACAAAAAAGGATAAAACAGTTTCCCCTAAATAAAATAAAGACATGAAGATTAATAACTTATCAGAAAACAATTCAATTTTAAATCACTATATCAAGGAAATTCGCTCCATAGATATTCAAAATGATTCTATGCGATTCAGGCGGAATATGGAGCGTATTGGCGAAGTGATGGCCTACGAAATCAGCAAAAGTATGTCGTATAGTTCCGAAGATGTTCAAACACCGCTTGGGATTTCACCAACCATGGTTATTGATGAGAAAATCGTAATTTCAACGATTCTAAGAGCTGGATTGCCTTTCCACAATGGATTTCTAAACTATTTCGACAGGGCTGAAAATGCTTTCGTTTCTGCTTATCGAAAATACAAAGACGCTTTAAAGTTCGATATATTTATTGAATACATAGCCTCGCCAGATATTAGTGGAAAAACACTGATAATTACCGATCCCATGCTTGCTACTGGAGGATCGATGGAGTTGGCTTTTGGAGCATTGCTCACCAAAGGGAAACCTGCCCATATTCATATTGCTACCGTTATTGCAAGTCAGGTAGCTATTGATTATATTGCTTCGCATTTTCCCAAGGAAATAACAACTGTTTGGGTGGCAGCCATTGATCCAGAACTCGATGAACATTCTTATATAGTTCCAGGACTTGGCGATGCTGGCGATTTAGCATACGGTCAGAAATTATAAAAAAACACCTCCAACCGAAAATGTTGGAGGTGTTTTTTTTGTAATTTACGATTTTATATAAAATGATTCTCTTACAAAGCAATACTTGTAAATTTACTAATTCCCTTTTATTGTTTACTCTGATTTCTCAGTAGATGTTATAAAAAAAGTAAAAGATGATATTTCACCTAATAATATCATTGTCCGTAATAGGCGCCTGGTCCATGCTTGCGGAAAAAGTGCTTCTTTATTAAATGAGAATTCATTTTTAAATTTGGATTAGCAGCAAAAGCAATTGATGCCATTTGTGCACATTGCTCCATAACTATTGCATTTTGTACAGCATCGTGTGCATCTTCGCCCCAAGTAAATGGTCCGCGATTTGCTACTAATACGCCCGGAACAAGGCGTGGATTTAAACCTTTGAAACATTCTATAATTACTTTCCCTGTTTCATGTTCGTAAGCTCCCTCTACTTCACTTTGAGTCAGCATGCGTGTACATGGAATGTTTTGCGCGAAATAATCGGCATGAGTTGTACCAATTATTGGCAGTTCGATGCCAGCCTGTGCCCAAGCTGTAGCATAAGTGGACTGCGCGTGTGCTATGCTTCCGATTTCTGGAAACGCCTTATATAGAAGAATATGCGTAGCAATATCCGATGATGGTTTCAACTTACCTTCTACCACTTTGCCGTCCAAATTCACTACTACCATTTGGTCCGGTTTCAACGTGTTGTAGGATACTCCTGATGGTTTAATTACGATATGTCCTGTGTGGCGTTCGATGGCACTCACGTTACCCCAAGTGAACATAACCAATCCGTGTTTTACTAAATCGAGATTAGCCTTACACACTTCTACTTTTAATGATTCTAGCATAATAATCCGTATTTGATTGTCTCGAAATATAACAACATTTTCTACAAGATTGTTTATCAAAAGGAGGTTTACAAATAAACGTAAAATCAATATTCTAACCGAATGATTGGATAGTGTGGCATAGAAACTCTTTTAAAATATTAAATTTTTTAAATAATTTCTTACATTTGCAATTCAGAAATTTAAAATTTAATTTTAAAACTTTTATGGGATTCAATAAAGGCAAGGTAATCAAGGTTCTACGAGATTTGAGCTTTCAAATTGGGGTAGCTATGGTAGTTGGTGTTATAGTAGGCAAAATAATGGGTCCATCGGCACAAATGTTTGTTCCTTTGGGTACTTTGTTTATTCAGCTTATCAAAATGCTCGTTGTCCCACTTGTTTTTATATCTATTGTTTCGGGGGCTGCGTCGCTTGGAGCAACTCAATCAGCTGGTAGAGTAGGCTTTATGAGTTTAGCTTATATATTTGGCACTACCTTTTTAGCCGTTTTGGTGGCTTTTGGTTTGGGTGAGTTCTTCCGTCCTGGAAGTGGAATTTCCATTGAGTCCTTACGATCTTTTTTACCTGCTGAGGGTTATTCGGCTACTCCTCAACAGATGGATTTTTGGAGTTTAATAATCGGAGTAATTCCTTCTAATCCTATCCAGTCGATGGCCGAAGGTAATATCCTTCATATTATATTTTTCGGATTGTTTTTGGGTTTCGGGCTAAGTGCACTTCCATCTGCAAAAAAACAACCAATAATGAATGGATTTAACACATTGCTCGAAGCACTTATTTGGTGTATCGGCAAGGTTATGTTGGTTGCTCCTTTAGGTGTCTTTGGGTTGATGGCTGATGCAACTGGTACTTTTGGTTTCGATTTATTGATTAAAGTTGGAAATTTGCTTTGGGTCAATGTTATTGCATTTGCATTTATGTTGTTGATTTTTTACCCGCTCACATTAAAGTTTTTATCAAAACAAAAAATTCTGCCATTTTTAAAAGCCATGTTGCGTCCACAATTAGTAGCATTTTCCACTGCATCGTCATTAGCAACACTTCCTGTAACACTTGAGACTTGCGAAATCGATCTGAAAGTGAGTAAAGAAACGACTTCCTTTGTTGTTCCACTTGGTGCTACTATTAACATGACTGGATCTGCCATTTACTTTACATTGGTGGCTTTGTTTTTTGCTCAACTTTATGGTATAGAACTTAACTTCGCTCAATATGCTGCTATAGCGCTTACAGCTACAGTAGGCTCTATTGGACAAGCAGGCGTTCCTGGGCCTACTTTACTGGTTGTGGCAGTGCTGGTGTCAGCTGGAATCCCTATTGAAGGTTTACCTTTGCTTTATGCGCTCGATAGGATTTTTGATATGCTACGGACAGTATTAAATATTACCGGCGATGCTGCTTGTGCAGTTATTGTCGATTCAAACAATAAATAATCAAACACGGAATGCTGAATACTAAACACTAAACGCCAAATAATTTGTTAAATATTCAAAAATTTAGCTTGCATTTACAATCCGTGTTATAGAACATATATTTTAAAGATATTAATCAAAGTAGAATTCATACATTGCAAATCGTTTTTTTTGAAATAATAATATCAATTTATCTTAGTATTAATCATTTATATTTTAATACAGTATGAAAGTATATCAATCAAATGAAATTAAGAACATCTCAATTTTGGGAAGTTCAGGCTCTGGGAAAACCACTCTTGTCGAAGCAATGCTTTACGAGAGTGGTATTATAAAACGTAGAGGATCAATCGCTTCTCAAAACACAGTATCGGATTATTTTCCGGTTGAGAAGGATTATGGTTACTCTGTTTTTTCTACAATTATTCAAACTGAATGGAACGATAAAAAGCTCAATTTTATCGATTGCCCTGGTTCTGACGATTTTATCGGCGGTGTGGTAACTTCGCTTAATGTTACCGATACTGCTCTTATTCTACTTAACACACAATACGGTGTGGAAGTAGGAACAAACAATCATTTCCGATATACCGAAAAGTTTAACAAACCAGTAATTTTCATTGCTAACCAAGTCGATAGCGACAAAGCTGATTTCGACCGCACATTTGAGCAACTGAAAGAAAATTATGGTTCAAAAATCGTATTAATTCAATATCCAGTCACAGTAGGGCCTCAATTTAACGCTGTAATTGATGTGTTGAAAATGAAAATGTATCGATGGAAGCCAGAAGGTGGTGTACCTGAGGTACTTGAAATACCTGATTCGGAGATTGTTAAAGCACAAGAATTCCATAATATTTTAGTAGAATCGGCTGCCGAACACGATGAAGAACTGATGGAGAAATTTTTCGATCATGGTTCTCTTACTGAAGACGAAATGCGAATGGGTATACGCAAAGGTATGCTAAGCCGCGACATGTATCCACTTTTCTGCGTGAGTGCTGCTAAAGATATGTGCGTACGCCGCATGATGGAATTTGTGGGCAATGTAACTCCAAGTGTAAATGTTACCACAAAACCTGTAACGAAATCGGGTAATGAAATTGCTCCAGATCCAGCTGGACCTACAAGTATTTATGTTTTTAAAACCAGTGTTGAACCACATATTGGCGAAGTTTCCTATTTCAAAGTAATGAGTGGTAAAATCAAAGAAGGTGATGATTTATATAATGTTTCTCGCAGTGGAAAAGAACGTTTAAGTCAGATTTTTTCGGTAGCAGGACAAATCAGAACTAAAGTTGAAGAGTTGGTAGCCGGTGATATTGGCGCAACTGTAAAACTCAAAGATACCCGCACGGGCAATACACTGAATGTCAAAGGCTGTGATTTTGACTTTGTTGAAATTAAATATCCTGAACCAAAATATCGCCGAGCTATAAAAGCAGTTTCAGAATCGGACGAAGAAAAAATGAGTGAAATTTTGACTCGTATGCACGAAGAAGATCCTACTTGGATAGTAGAACAATCGAAAGAATTGAAACAAACTATATTGTATGGTCAGGGTGAATTTCACTTACGTACTTTGAAGTGGAGACTTGAACACAACGATAAAATTGCAATTGAATTCAAAGAACCAAGAATTCCTTATCGCGAAACAATTACAAAAGTGGCTCGTGCTGACTATCGACACAAGAAACAGTCGGGTGGTGCTGGTCAATTCGGTGAGGTACATTTAATAGTTGAACCATTTTACGAAGGAATGCCTGCTCCAGAAATGTTCCGTTTCAATGGTCAGGAATATAAAATCAGTAATCGCGACAACCAAGAAATTGCATTGGATTGGGGTGGTAAGTTGGTTTTAATCAATAGTATAGTTGGTGGTTCTATCGATACACGCTTTATTCCTGCCATAATGAAAGGAATTATTGATCGCATGGAGCAAGGCCCACTTACTGGTTCGTATGCACGCGATGTTCGTGTCATAGTTTACGACGGTAAAATGCACCCAGTAGATTCAAATGAGATTTCATTCCGTTTAGCGGGTCGTAATGCATTTGCAACAGCCTTTAAGGAAGCTGGACCTAAACTTCTTGAACCGATTTATGATGTGGTAGTTCAAGTTCCATCAGACAGGCTGGGCGATGTAATGAGCGACTTACAAGGTCGACGTGCCATTATTATGGGTATGGAAAGCGAAAAAGGTTACGAAAAACTTTCGGCAAAAATCCCGCTCAAAGAAATAGGAAGCTATTCTACAACTTTAAGTTCATTGACTGGTGGTAGAGCATCTTTCAGCATGAAGTTTGCAAGCTACGAACTCGTTCCAACAGATATTCAAGATAAATTGTTGAAAGAATACGAAGCTTCTAAGAAAGAAGAAGAATAATATAATTGAGGTTTAAAAATATCTACATTAACAACAAAAGCAGATTTTCCTTTACCGGAGAATCTGCTTTTTTCGTTGACTGTCAATTATAAATTTTCTACTTTTGTAATTGGAGTTATTTGCTTGTCAATCAGATTTAATCCTTTCCAAATTAAAAGATTGGGTTTGTGGTTCAATTCAATAAATTCGAGTCGGTTGAGAATTTGTAAAGGTTGAAAGCAGCAGGCAGTCAGAAATTCAAAAATATTAAAATCTACAAATAACTTGTTGTGCGTATTTATCAGTTGATTGATTGTAATGATATTTGAAGTTCCAAAGTCAATAAGAAGTGCTTTCTGTGAATCGAGGTTTAAACTTATTAGATCTGAAAGACCGAAATAATTGTAGTTTGATTTAACCTTATTCAATTCAATATCTGATAATTCATCTTGAAGTGAAACTATTCCATTCGTGATAATTCCATCATAAAAAAGCGTGTGATGAGTTTCCGATTGTTGCGTTTGTAAGTCGATAATTTGAGTTAAAACTCCATTTTCATCTTGTTCCAATACACAGTTTCGTAAAACTTTGGAAGGTGAACATAAAATTAATTGACTACTTACTCTTCTCATTTTACGGAGTCATCAGCTGGATTTTATCCTTTGGCTTGACAGCTTCTATTGGATTTATTCCGTCTAAAAGTTTAATTGCCGTGGTGTCAGTGTGTTTTACTTTATGAATGACTTTTACAATACTATCTTGTGCCAATTGGTCGTAATGACGTATCAGCTTTATACTATCTATTTTTGCCAAAATTTTACCCTTACGAGAATTGTTTTTCAGCATTAATCCAGTAATAGAAACGATAGAATCTTGATATCGTGCAGCAAATTTGAGTTTATATCTACGCAGTAAACTGTCAGGATAAACTTTGGCAACGATGCTGTCAGATGCACGGTTGACATAATTGATTCGCATTACTATCGAATTGTTTACAATACTATCAGGTGCTGAAACTCGCATAATAAAACTCAATGAATAAATATCAGCCCATTGAAGTTGTTGATTGTCAATTCTATATTCAATCAAAGTTTTAGATGAATCTTTGTTTACAATGTATTTCTTCTCTCCGTTCCAAATATCCATTTCCTGATTCCGTAATGCTACAGAATCAATCGGATGGAATTTACGGTCATTGACATCCTTCTCAAATTGGGTCAGATTTTCGACAACTTTGCTATACATTTTGCTGAACTTTTTGGGATTGTGGACGTACCAAACCAGAGAAGAATCGAAATCGGCTTTGGTAATACCATGTTTCTTAAAAAGTGCATTATAATACTTCTCATCAGCTTTGAAGTCGGATGAATTATACGATTTTACGACAAGTGAGCCTTCGAGTTTGTGTAAATCAGTCAGGAACTCAACCATATCGTCTTGATTCAACACATTTTTAGGTCTATTTTGACAACTTTGCCAAGATAGAACAAATGTAAAGGCGAAAACGTATAAGATGAAATATGGTTTAATCTTGTTGGTCATCCTTGGCTTTTTTTGACTCTAAACTATCATTCAGGTCTTTGCGGAAGAAAATTAGAATAATAAAAACTGCGACAGTAATTGCAGAATCAGCAATATTAAAAACAGGACTAAAAAACAGGGTCTCTCCCACTCCATTTTTTATAATTGGGAAGTACAACATATCCACCACCTTACCATAAAAGAGAGGAGCATATCCACCAGTTTCCGGCAAAAAAGTAGCTGCCATTCCATAACTTTCACTAAAAAGAACACCATAAAAAATAGAATCGAAAATATTACCCGCTGCGCCCGCTAATAGCAATGAAACAGATAGAACATAGCCTGTACGGGCTTTTTGAGCAATTAAACGATATATAAAATAAGCTAAACCGCTAACTGCAATTATTCTAAATAGGGTAAGGAAGAGCTTTCCGATAAATTCCATTCCGAAAGCCATCCCATTATTTTCGATAAAGTAAATCTGAAACCAATCGAAAACAATAATATGTTCGCCTAAGGCAAAATGGAGTTTAATGAAAATTTTGGACGCCTGATCGACGATAAGGACAAGTAATATTAATAGAAGAGATTTTTTTGCAGTGGACATTTGAAATGGAACTTGGTTTTAAACAAGAAATTCGGCAACAGACAAAAATTCTGCTGCCGAATTCACATAAAACATATTTAACTATTTTTTTTCGTTTTTGGCTTCGATACTTAAAGTGGCATGAGGTACTGCACGAAGTCGTTCTTTGGGAATCAATTTCCCTGTTTCGCGACAAACACCGTAGGTCTTATTTTCTATACGCACCAAAGCAGCCTGTAAATGCTGTATAAATTTAATTTGACGCTGGGCAAGCCTACCCGACTCTTCTTTCGAAAGGGTAGCTGCTCCTTCTTCCAACACTTTAAAAGTGGGTGAAGTATCCATAACATCGTTACCATCCAAATTGGTTATACCATTACGCAATAACTCGTAATCTTCTTGTGCTTTTCCTAGTTTCTCATTTATAATGGCTCGAAACTCCTCTAATTAAGCATCTGCATATCTTGTTTTCTCACTCATAGCTTTATTGATTTGAATATATTTTCAAGGTTTTGATGTTTCAAAATTTGATATCTACACCTTATATAATATTGGGTGCGAAAATAGCAAATAAAACTCAGTTTGACAATTTTTTTTGAATATAATTTAGCCTCATCAAGTTCAAGCCCTATTTACTGATATCTTAACGATATATTCGTCGAATTCAAGTTCAGTTGGATTAACTATTTTTTTCACCAATACTACTGAATCGGCCAAAGTTTGTGTACCAATATATTTTGCATATTCATTTACAGAATCATTGATTTCCTCTTTCGATTCAATTTCAACGATAATCCGATCAATGATTTCATAACCGTTTGATTTACGGATATTTTGAATACGATTTACTAGTTCTCGGGCTATTCCTTCACGCATTAAGGCATTGGTAACGGTAATATCAAGTGCAACTGTTAGTTTGCCTTCGTTTGCCACCAACCAGCCTGGCATATCTTCGGTGATTATTTCAACATCTTCGGATGTGAGTTCCACGCTTCCAGTTGGCAAGTTGATGATAAATAATCCATTACGTTCAATCTCTGATATCTCATGATTACCAAACGAATTCATTGCTACTGCTATTTCCTTCATCTGTTTGCCATATTTTTTTCCTAATGTTTTGAAGTTTGGTTTAATCTTCTTTACCAAATTTTCTATATCATTCTCAACCGGAATTACTTCAATTTCTTTGATATTTACTTCGGCTTTCACTAAATCGGCAATATAACTAAGTTGCTCGTAAGTTTTTTGGTCAGGTGCAGGAATTACAGCTTTCGTAAGCGGTTGACGCACTTTTTTGTCTGCTTTGCGGCGCAATGCCAATATCATTGACGAAGTTTGTTGTGCCAATTGCATACATTCTTCTAAATTGCTATCAATCAACGCTTCATTGTAAGTTGGGAAATCAGCCAAGTGAATAGATTCAATTCCGTCTTTTCCAGTTACAGCATTCAAGTCTAAGAAGAGTTGGTCAGCAAAGAATGGAGCAATTGGTGCCATCAGTCTCGATACAGTTTCTAAACAAGTATACAGCGTTTGGTAAGCCGAAATTTTATCCTCATTGTATTCACCGCCCCAATATCTTTTACGATTCAGACGTACATACCAGTTACTGAGGTTTTCACCTACAAAATCTGAAATGGCACGTCCAGCACGGGTGGGTTCATAGGTTTCGTAATATTCAGTTACGTCTTTTACCAAAGTGTTAAGCAACGAAATTATCCAACGATCAATTTCAGAACGATTTTCCATTGGAATTTCAGCCTCCGCATAGGTAAATTTATCAACATTGGCATACAGTGAGAAAAACGAATAGGTATTGTAAAGTGTTCCGAAAAACTTCCGACGAACTTCTTCAACTCCTTCAATATCGAATTTCAGATTGTCCCAAGGCGATGCATTGGTCATCATATACCAACGAAGTGGATCCGAACCATGTTTTTCGATAGCTGAAAATGGATCAACTCCGTTACCAAGACGTTTCGACATTTTATTGCCGTTTTTATCCAACACTAAACCGTTGGATATAACGTTTTTAAAGGCAACCGAACCTCTAACCATCGTGCTGATGGCATGTAAAGTGAAAAACCATCCACGAGTTTGGTCAACGCCTTCGGAAATAAAATCAGCTGGGAAACTAGTCGCATTGTCAATTGCCGTTTTATTCTCAAACGGATAATGAAATTGTGCATAAGGCATAGCACCCGAATCGAACCAAACATCTATCAGGTCCAACTCGCGTTTCATGGGTTTACCACTTTCCGAAACTAAGACAATTCCATCTACATACGGACGATGTAAATCTATATTTTTAACAGCGTAATTATCAGCAGTATATTCACCTACTTTGAAGTTTTTGTAGGGATTTTCAGTCATAAAACCAGCTGCAATTGATTTCTCAATTTCAGTAAATAATTCTTCAACCGAACCGATACAAATTTCCTCTGTTCCTTCCTCGTTTCTCCAAATTGGAAGCGGCGTTCCCCAATAGCGGCTGCGACTTAAATTCCAATCTTGCAGATTTTCTAACCATTTACCAAAACGGCCTGTTCCAGTCGATGCTGGTTTCCAGTTGATGGTATTGTTTAAGGCAATCATTTCATCGCGACAAGCAGTTGTTTTGATAAACCAACTATCTAACGGATAATACAATACAGGTTTGTCAGTTCGCCAACAATGTGGATAACTGTGTACATGTTTTTCAATTTTGAAAGCCAAACCTTGTTGTTTTAACATCACACAAAGATCGATATCCAAGGTGGCATCATCTTCGGTAAGAGTATCATCGTATGCGTTTTTCACATAACGTCCAGCGAATTCAGCATACAAGTCAGTATTTACATTTGAACTTACAAATTCCTCACTTAAATCTTCTATTTTAAAGAACTTGCCACTTCTGTCTACCATAGGTTGGCGATTTCCATCTTTATCAATCAACAAAAGTGCTGGAACTCCGTTTTGTTTCCCAACTCTATCATCATCAGCACCAAAAGTAGGTGCAATGTGTACGATTCCCGTTCCATCTTCGGTTGTTACGAAGTCGCCAGAAATAACTTTGAAAGCATGGTCCCCTAAATCCCCCTCGGGGGACTTAATATTACTCCCATTCTGATAAGGACTTACCCACGGAATGAGTTGTTCGTATTCAATTCCTAACAGATCTGACCCTTTGCATTCTCCTAATACCTTAAATGGAATATTTTTGTCGCCAAGTTTATAATCTTCAAATGATAAATCGACATTCTTTGGATTGAAATGTGAATTGACTAAATCCTTAGCTAATATATATTTTACACTATTTCCCAAATAAGGATTGAAAGAATCAACCAATACGTAAAAAATATTGGGTCCAACGCAAAGTGCCGTATTAGAAGGCAATGTCCAAGGCGTTGTAGTCCAAGCGAGGAAAAATAAGTTGTCAGCAACAGGTTTTAATCTCTCTGCTTCATTGTTTGCAGCCTCCAAAAAGTCCCCTATGGGGGATTTAGGGGGCAGTACTTTCACCTTAAATTGTGCCACACAAGTAGTATCTTTAACATCTTTGTAGCAACCCGGTTGGTTTAATTCGTGGGTAGAAAGTCCAGTTCCGGCCGCAGGTGAAAATGGCTGAATAGTATAGCCTTTATACAGTAAGTCTTTGTTATATAATTGTTTAAGTAGCCACCAAAGTGTTTCAATATAGCGATTATCGTAAGTGATATAAGGATCGTTCATATCTACCCAATAGCCCATTTTGGTAGTCAAGTCTTCCCATTCTTTGGTGTATTTCAGCACGTCATGTCGACAAGCCGCGTTGTAATCGTCTACACTAATTTTCTTGCCAATATCCTCTTTGGTAATTCCCAATGCTTTTTCCACACCCAATTCCACTGGAAGTCCGTGTGTATCCCAACCAGCTTTACGCTTCACCTGAAAGCCTTGCATGGTTTTGTATCTGCAAAAAATATCCTTGATGGTTCGCGCCATTACATGATGAATTCCTGGTAAGCCGTTGGCCGATGGAGGTCCCTCGTAAAACACGAATGATGGTTTTCCTTCACGGATTTCAATACTCTTGTGGAACACATCGAGCTCTTTCCAGCGTTCTAACATTGTCTTATTTACCTCTGATAGATTCAGACCGGGATATTCTTTAAATTTTTTCATGAATTCAATTTTCAATTCATTATTTTCCAATTTTTCCAATTAAAACATTGAATCATTGGCTTATGGGTTATTTTTGGATATAATTTTAGAGTGTTTTTTCACACTTTATTTTGGGCTGCAAAATTACAAAAAAAATATGGAATAAATAATGCCTAATTCAATGATTACAAAGTGAATTTTGAATGAAAGATGGCAATATCTATAAATAACAAAACAGCAGTCTGAAAAAATGAAATCTATATTCAAATTTTCAGATTGCTGTATATTAGCAATATATGCGGATGCTTAATGCAATATAATTACATTAAACTGTCCGGATTTAAAGAGTCTTTTTCTATGTCGAGGAAGTATTTATAAGTTCCTACCTTCAATTCGGCACAAGCGTCATAATCACAAACTACAATCCCTTTGCGATGTAGTTGCAATGCACTGATGGTCCACATATGATTGATAGATTCCTCAACTGCATGGCGTAAAGCACGCGCTTTATTGTGTCCATTGACAATAATTAAAACTTCTTTTGCATCGAGAACGGTACCAACACCTACTGTCAAAGCAGTCTTTGGAACTTTATTAACATCGTTGTCGAAAAAGCGTGAATTAGCAATTATCGTGTCGGTAGTCAAAGTTTTTATACGTGTTCTTGAAGCCAAGGAAGATCCAGGCTCGTTAAAAGCGATATGTCCATCTGGCCCAATTCCACCCAGAAACAAGTCAATACCTCCCAAATCAGCAATTTTTTTTTCGTAAGCTTCACATTCTGCTAATAAATCAGTAGCATTACCATTGAGAATATGTGCATTTTCAGGCAAAATATCTATGTGGCTGAAAAAATTGTTCCACATAAATGCATAATAAGTTTCAGGATGATTTTGAGGCAAGCCAACGTACTCGTCCATATTGAAGGTAACAACATGTTTGAACGAGATAACTCCTTGTTGATTAAGGGTTATTAATTTACGGTAAACTCCAAGTGGCGACGAACCTGTGGGCAGACCTAACACAAAAGGTTTAGCAGCCGTAGGGTTTGCTTTTGAAATTTTCGCAGCGATATAGTTAGCTGCCCATTCTGTTACATTCTGATAATCTGGCTGAATAATTACTCTCATTGCTTTAAAATTTTATTGTTTAATATTTTCTTAGTTCTACTTTACTAAAATAAAAGAAACAAATTCTATATTGACCCCCAAACCCCAAAATGGGGGCTTAAGAGTGAAATTAGGAGTCGATTTACGCAATTTAGATTTACACAAACTGCGTCTTAAAGCCCATCTTCCTCCCTCTCTATTTTTGGAGAGGGCTGGGGTGAGGACTGGGGGTTTGGGGGTCGAAATTTTAAATTGGTAAAGTAGAATTAGTTGCAATTTTTAACG
>JBBSCW010000009.1:0-25041 GCA_038249855.1 Bacteroidales bacterium | reverse complement strand
TCATCATAAACAAACAATTCTAATACTTAAAGTTATGACGAAAACGATAACATTCAACGAATTACGTAAGGTAAAGGATTCTCTCCCAAGTGGTAGTATGACCAAGATCGCAGAAGAACTTGGTCTGGAAAAAGAAACAGTAAGAAATTATTTCGGTGGACATAATTACAAGGATGGCACAAGTGTTGGTGTACACATTGAACCAGGACCTGATGGAGGATTAGTAATGCTTGATGACACACAGATTTTAGATATTGCAATGAGAATGTTGGAAGAAAGCAAGTTGTAACAAGTGATTAAAAGAAATTGAAAAAGCAGTGGAAATTATATTATACACTGCTTTTTTTTATTGTGATTCAATCCCGATGTATTGGTTTGGTTTTTAGAATAAAACCAATTTAATCAATAGTTTGATAATTAAATATTTAAGCTGAGATTGACAACTTGAAACTGCATTTTATTGATTTACAATTTATGCTTGCTGTAAAACAAAAAATAATAGATGACTCTTCCCCAAAAGTTTATCGAGCAAACAAAAACTTTGCTCCACGATGAATATACAACCTTTGAAAAAGCACTTTCAGAGACTCCTCCAACAAGCATACGCGTAAATAACAAGATGGATTATCGACCTGAAGGTGATTCTGTTTCTTGGTGTCATAATGCTTATTATTTGCCCGAAAGACCGTTGTTTACTTCTGATCCGCTTTTTCATGCAGGTGTTTATTATGTGCAAGAAGCCAGTTCCATGTTTCTTTCACAAGTTGTAAGTCAATACTTACAGGAATCACAAACTGTATTGGATTTATGTGCTGCACCCGGTGGAAAATCGACTTTGCTGTTGCAGTTCCTTCCGCACGATTGTCTGTTGGTTAGCAACGAAATGAACCGACAACGATCGCATATATTGGACGAAAATATTGCTAAATGGGGAAATCCGAATGTGATGGTTACCAATAATAATGCTGATGATTTTTCAAGTATTAAAGGGTTTTTTGATGCAATTGTAGTGGATGCACCTTGTTCGGGTGAAGGAATGTTCAGGAAAGACAAGCAAGCTATAGCAGAATGGTCGGAACAAAATGTACAAATTTGTGCTGAACGACAACGGAAAATATTAGCTGATGTTTGGGATGCGTTGAAACCCAACGGAATTTTAGTTTATAGCACTTGCACCTACAATAGGAAAGAAAATGAAGAAAATGTGGAGTGGCTATGTGATGAATTTGAAGCCGAAATACTGCCTATAAACTTGAATGGCAATAAAGATATTGTAGTTTCTGACTTTGGATATAGATTTTTTCAACATAGAACGAAGGGTGAAGGATTCTTTATATCGGTGGTTCGAAAGAATGAAAATACCAGTTCGGTAAAGAAGCTGAAACAGGATTTTAAAAAAGGCATAAAATATGTCAGTACAAATGATATTCCATTTAAGATGTTGGGAAAATATGCTTTTAAATTTGTGAACGATGAAAATCATATTCGAGCTTATATTGAAAAGCATTTTGAGCGATTTATGTATCTGAATTCTAAATTGAAATGTATTGACAGCGGTTTGTTAGTAGCTGAGATTAAGGGTAAAGATTATATTCCGTCGGCACAATTAGCTTTGTCCAAGGCATTAGATACTGAAAGTGTGGAACGAGCAGAGCTGGATTACAAAACAGCTATTTCCTATTTGAAACGCGAATCCATACAACTTTCTCATTCATCGGTAGGTTTTGTGCTTGTACAATATAAACAACAATCTTTGGGTTGGGTTAAAAATATTGGAACTCGTTCTAATAATCTTTATCCGACCAATTGGAGAATAAGAATGAATTTATAATAATTATGTGCAACTAGGGTTTAATGAAAGTAACATTTTTAGGAACTGGAACATCAACGGGAATACCACAAATTGGCTGTAAATGTGAGGTCTGTAGTTCGACGGATGAGAAAGATAAGCGTCTACGGTCGTCGGTATTAATCCAAGAAGCCGATACGAATATTATCATTGATTGCGGTCCTGATTTTAGGCAGCAATTGCTCCGACATCCTATTAAACATTTGGAAGGAGTGTTTATAACGCACGAACATTATGATCATATAGCTGGTCTGGACGATATTAGGCCCTTAGGGAAATGTGTAATTTATGCCGAAAATAGAGTGCTTTCGTCAATTCGTCACAATTTGCCCTATGCGTTTTCAGATAATCCATATCCTGGTGTTCCGAAATTGACATTATCTGAAATAGAACCTGATAGTGAAATAAGAATCAACAATCTTATTATTCAGCCTATTAGGTTAATGCATGCCAGATTGCCAATTTTGGGCTTTCGCATTGGAAAATTTGCTTATTTAACTGATGTAAAAACTATAACTAAGGAAGCCATAGAACAACTTCAAGGATTAAATGTTTTAGTACTGAATGCGTTGAGGCATCAAGAACATATTGCACATATTACTTTGAACGAGGCAATTGAGTTGTCTCGTGAAATTAATCCCCAAACAACTTATTTTACTCATTTTAGCCATGATTTGGGTTTTCATCACGAAATACAGAAAATCTTACCTAAGAATATGTATTTAGCTTATGATAATCTCGAAATATTAGTTTAAATAACTTATAATAACCTGAATAATAATTATATAACAATGAAAACTGTATTCTCAAAAGTTCTAATTGGTTTTTCGATATTGTTTCTTTTTAGTTCGTGTACTAAATTACTTTACACAAGCATTGATGTATTGAAGCCAGCCAAAGTAACATTCGATTCCAAAAAAAACAATTTATTGATAGTAAATAATACCGTAGAACAGCCCGAAAACTACGGTCACAAGAATGAATATTTGGGTGAGAAAGCAAAAAATCTTATTTGCAAGACCGATAGTTTAGCATTGTTTTGTTTAAGTGTATTTAATGACGCTATTAGTAGCAAAGGTTTTTTCAATGACGTAAACCTTGAAATCAACTCAGTCAATAATTCATCCGATTTTTTCAATGTTCAGATACTTTCTACTGAAAATACAAAAAAATTGAGTGAGAAGTACAATGCTAATGTTATCCTTTCACTTGACAGGTTGAAGGTAAATGATCAGGTAACAGAGTATTATTCAGAAGATTACGCTACATATTATACTACTTTAGAAGCTCGTCTCGAAAGTCAATGGAGCCTGCATTACCCAGGTAATTCACAATATGGCAGCATTACATTTAGAGATACTTTGTTCTGGGACGGAGAATCGAAATCCCGCCAGAAAGCATTATCACAATTGCCTGACAGAGCAGCCGCCTTGTTTGATGCAGCAGTTTATGTTGGTAATAATACGGTAAAACGAATTATTCCACAGTGGGAAAAGACTGACCGTTACTTTTTTAGCAGTTCTAATAAATCAATGAAACAAGGCTACGATTCTTTGGTATATAAAAATTGGAAATCTGCCATTAGCATTTGGGAAGAAGCTTTGCCCCAAAGCAAAATTAGTACTAAAGCGTTGTTGTCGCACAATATAGCTGTAGTTTACGAAATTTTAGGCGATATTGATAATTCGATTAGCTATGCTCAAAAATCGATGGAATATTTTGAACAGTCACAAATAATAAATTTCAAGTATTATGAACTTGCCGAGAGATACTTGAACAATTTGCTGATTCGTAAAAATGAGTTGGATATTATCGATAAACAATTGGGAGTAAGTAAGTAATTGAAGGTTTTTGATAATATTTTAAAATACTAAAACCAAACACTAAACACCAAACGCTAAACACCAAACACCAAACACTAAACACTGAACACTAAATATTTGACTTAGAATTTTTATATATTTCCTGACTCATTAAAGTATACAACTCCAATAATTGGGGTTTACCTACCAACAATTTTCTATGTTTTTTCATTACTTCGGTATCAAATCGCACTGCGGGACCAGTTTGTGCATCTTTGGGCGATAGAGTTCTTATTTTGTCAGCTGTTTCAGCTATCAAAGGTTTGAGTATGTCAAAAGGCAGCTGTGCTTCTCCAACTATTTCTTCGGCTACGGTGTATAGGTAATTAACAAAATTGCAAGCAAAGACTGCCGATAAATGGAGTTTTAATCGTTGCTCCGAATTAATTTTATAACATTTTGACGATAATTTTCTAGCAATATTTAAAAGTAGTTTGGTAGTTTTGTCATTATTTCCTTCAATAAATAATGGAACTTGATCAAAGTCAATCTCTTTTGCTTTAGAGAATGTTTGCAATGGGTAAATTACGCCGTGAGGATTCATTTTGTTGCCGAATATCTTAATGTCGATACTTCCAGCAGCATGAACCAGAAGTGCATTGGGGATATTTATTTTATTGATTGTTTCGGATAATATATCGTCTTTCAATGCAAAAAAGTAAATATCAGCTAGCAGATTTAACTCTTGTAAATTAGTTGTCCAAGTTGACCCAACTATTTTTGCTAATTGGTTAGCCGCTTCCTCAGTTCTACTGAAAATTTGAACTATAGTAAATCCATTTTTTTTTAGGGCGATGGTTAAATGTGTTGCCAAGTTTCCTGCGCCAATCACAACAACTTTCATGTTCATTGAAAAAGTATTTATACTAACGCTTTTTGCCCTTCTTGTTTCCAAAAACCAAGATAATTCCTGCTAGAATCAATAATACTGGCCAAATAAAGTCTGAGATGTTTTGCGTCCACCTGATAATATCTGATAGTCGGAACAAAACTCCTACAATAATCAACACAAAACCAATGTTTTTATTTTTATGTGCTAATATGAATATCAACCCCATAATGAGTGGATAATTTTTGTAGTCGAAAAGTAGATTAGAGAGTGGTTCGGGCATAAAATTCAATTGCCTGATAAGAAATATGAAGCCAAATACGAGTAGGGTTATTCCCCATGCCAATCGATTATCTTTCTGTATAGCCATAAATACTTACTTTGAAATGCTGAATTTTATATTTACAGAGTTTTGACGTAAATTATAAAATCGCATCATTGTTGATAATTTGAGAAATAACACACTTAGGTTTAAGCAGGCCACTCAGTCGGATAAATGGAATAACCACTTCTGTTTGACCCATATAATAAGGTGCAATTTCGTAAGGGTTAAATACGTAATTTATACTCTCATCGGTGATATAAAAATTCCCATTGGGTTTAATTGCGTCTACCCAATAGTCAGTATTCTCTAGGTCTAGAATTGGTTCAGTATCTTTGTCTTCGATGCTCTGTTCTACGATTCGTGATTTTAGTATTTCGGTGAGTTTGGATACGAAACCGGTTGTGAACAAATCATCCTCTGTGATTTTTTTTCCTGTTTGTAGGTCAAAATTCAAGTAGGTAAGCGTGATCAGTCCATGGGCTCCTCCCATAAATACGTATCTGCTTATACCATAAGAATAGATATTTTTATCGTTAAGAAGCGAAAATCCTTCCAGAACATGTTCATTGTTGAAACTATACAAAGTTGTGCTATCCATTTGTTCCAAGATAGAACTGTTAGTTTGTTTATATTCTTTTGATAAATCCGATGAAAATTTTCCCACAATTAAATTGTTGGGTTGGAGTACGTAGGAATTACCAAATAAATTCCGGATTATCTCATTTCTAACCGAATCTAAAATAGCCTCATTGTCAAAACAGACTGGAATTTCAACTGAAATGTCTACATTGAGTGACCCTTTGGTAGTATCTTCTGCCAAAAAATACCTGTTGGTAGCATTCTTTTCTATAGTTTTAATTGTTTTTTGTTTACACGATCCAAAAAATACTATAATCAAAGTGCTGAATATCAGAAGTATATAATTTTTTTTCATTGTTGGTTTGATGTTATAAATTTGACAACAAAAATAGCCATTTTTGATAGAAATCTCTCTTGTTTTTTAAAATTCTTAAATTATTTGATACAATAAAAATTAAATATCGATTATTGCAGTTCGTTTCTATGCTGATAATGAATAATTGGAAATGGTACTCGCGAATAATAACCCTCTTTTGCTACTAAATAATTTTTACACAATCAAATTCACGATAAATTACCCGTATCTGTTAAGTGACCTTTTGAATCTAAGGTTTTTTACTATCAATTAATGTATATTAATGAAACAATTTCGATTGATTATCGTTTTATATATTGTATTATAAATGTATAAAAATTTTCAGATTTATCTAGAGAGTCTTAAAATCATTTATTAACTGACTAAAAACTTATTTTTAAAAAATCAAAAAAAGAAAATCCGATGAAGAAAAGCGTATTAATGTTGGCTTTGATTGCCATTTTCCTTTCTGCAAATGTAGTTGCACAAACAGCTCAAAAAAAATCTACTCCTAAATCAGAAGTGAAAGCCTCTGATAAACCATGCTGTGATAAATCGACCGCAGATGCATCGAAAGTAAAGAGCGAAGGATGTAAAGATAAAGCCAATGCTGAAGCTAAGCCATGCTGTAAAGATAAAGCTAATGCAGAAGCTAAACCATGTAACAAAGATCAGGCAAAAGCTGACGCAAAACCTTGTTGTAAGGACAAAGTGGAAACGGCAAAGAAATAATCTTTCAGTTCAACTAATTTAAAACCTCATATTTATGAGGTTTTTTTTATGTCAAATGCGTATTGAAAAATATTTTGATTTTGTACTATAAAATAAAATCCCCTCTTGCATTCAGCAAAAGGGGATTTTTGTTTACAATATCGTTTTGGATTATTTAACAGTATCCATGTGGGCGATTAAATCCAACACTTTGTTAGAATAACCCCACTCATTGTCGTACCAACTTACTACTTTAACAAAGTTGTCGTTCAATGCGATACCAGCGTTCGCATCGAATACAGAAGTGCGTGATTCATGGATGAAGTCAGAAGAAACTACTGAATCTTCAGTGTAACCAAGAACTCCAAGCATTGTAGTTTCAGAAGCTAATTTCATAGCAGCCTTGATGTCAGCATAAGATGCAGCTTTTTCCAAACGTACAGTTAAGTCAACCACCGAAACGTCAGCAGTTGGTACACGGAAAGCCATGCCTGTTAATTTGCCATTCAATGCAGGAATAACTTTACCTACAGCCTTAGCAGCTCCTGTAGATGAAGGAATGATGTTTCCTAAAATAGAACGACCACCGCGCCAATCTTTTGACGATGGAGCATCTACAGTTTTTTGAGTGTTTGTGGCAGCATGAACTGTTGTCATCAAACCTTCAACAATACCATAATTGTCGTTAAGTACTTTTGCGATAGGAGCTAAACAGTTGGTTGTACATGAAGCATTTGATACGATATCCATATCAGCTTTGTATGCATCAAGGTTTACACCACATACGAACATTGGAGCATCGTTTGATGGAGCCGAAATAACAACTTTCTTAGCACCACCTGCAAGGTGAGCTTGACATTTATCGATAGTAGTGAAAACGCCAGTTGATTCAACAACATAGTCGGCACCTGAAGCACCCCAACCAATGTTAGCTGGATCTTTTTCAGCAAAAAAAGCAACTTCTTTACCGTTTACGAATAATTTACCACCTTTGTTTTCGGCAGTACCTTTAAATTGACCATGTACAGTATCGTACTGTAACATGTAAATTAAATAGTCAAGATCCAAAAAAGGGTCATTTACTGCAACGATTTGTACATCGTTTCTTTCTTGGGCAGCACGGAAAACTAAACGTCCGATACGGCCAAAACCATTAATACCTACTTTAATCATTTTATTTATAATTTAAAATTGAGTTTCTTTAATTTCGTCACAAAAGTACTAAATTATCGCCGATTGACAAAATACATATTCATATATTTCACATTTTTTATTACGACATCAACTTTTTGATATGAAATTAATATCTAACACTTTAGTTCGATTTATTGTTCTAAATAAAACCATCTAACCCTACTTTTTTTCTTTCTTTTTAGAAGTATTTATTCCGAGGATGGCATAAATAGGACAGAAATTAACCAAACTTGTAATGGCCAATACAAATGCTAAAATTATAGCAATAAGACCAAGTGTTCCAGTTACAATCTCAAAATAAAACAAAATAATCAATGCCAAAGCAATACCAAGACGTGCTAATTTGTCGGATGATCCAATATTTACTTTCATAAGTGAATTTTTTAGTGATAACTTTTTATCTAAATAAAACAATTCAATGTAAACATTAGTTCAAAATATCTTGTAAATCACAATTTGGAGTACCCTATTTTTATAAGTTTTCCAAGTACAAAAAAACCGGTATCCCTAATTAAAGGAATACCGGTATTGATTTCTGATTTTGATATACAACTTATTCTGCTACTACTTCGAATTTTACTTCGATAGTTACTTCTTTATGAAGTTTCAAAGTAGCTGTATAGGTACCTATTTCTTTTACTGGGTCTTTAAGAACTATTACTTTGCGATCAACAGTGTATCCTGCTTTTTCAAATGCGTCAGCGATCTGAATTGCACCAACTGCACCAAATATTTTACCAGTAGTACTAGTTTTTGCACCAACATTTAAAGTAATGTCTTTTAGTTTTTCGGCCAATTCAAGCGCATCGTTTTTGATACGTTCAAGTTTGTGAGCACGTTGTTTCATGTCTTCAGCCAACATTTTTTTTGCTGGTACTGTTGCCAAAATAGCTTTTTTTGTAGGTATTAGAAAGTTACGTCCGTAACCATCTTTTACTTTTACAATATCGCCTTTGTAACCCAAGTTGATTACGTCTTCTTTTAATATAATTTCCATACTTTTTCCTCCTGGTTTTTTATTTCATCATATCGGTTACATAAGGAAGCAACGCAATATGACGTGCTCTTTTAACTGCTTGAGCTACTTTACGTTGATATTTCAACGAAGTACCTGTAAGACGACGAGGAAGGATTTTTCCTTGTTCGTTCAAGAATTTTTTCAAAAATTCAGGGTCTTTGTAGTCGATGTATTTAATACCGCTCTTCTTGAAGCGACAGTATTTTTTCTTTTTTACATCTACAGTCGGTGGAGTCAAGTATCTGATATCTCCGTTATTTGCTGCCATCGTTTAGTTCTCCTTTACTTCTTTTGATTTAACATTCTTTCTTTTTTCGGCATATTCGTAAGCATATTTATCCAAACGGAATGATAAGAAACGAAGTACACGCTCATCGCGGCGGAACTGTAATTCTAATGTTGCGATAACTGAAGGGTCAGCATCAAACTGTAACAGGGAATAAAACCCTGTCGATTTCTTTTGAATTGGGTAAGCTAATTTGCGTAAGCCCCAGTTCTCTTCATTTGTAATAGTCGCCCCATTTTCTGTTAAAATGGCTTTGAACTTTTCTACCGCTTCCTTCATCTGTACATCAGACAAAACGGGAGTTAAAATGAAAACGGTTTCATAATGATTTAACATACTGTTTACTAACTTTTTAAAATTTATAATCTTGATTTTATTAAAGCGGGGCAAAGATACGAAGAAAAATTCGGCTGACAAAGTGAATATCGCTTTTTTCTTGATTTTCCGTGTTCAAACCTATTCTTAGATTCAGTTGTTTTAATTCAATGTTGTGTTATCCTCATCGAGACCATCACCTGTCTGAAAATCAACATCCTCGGCATAATCAATATCTTCGTCTTCCTCCTCGTTGTCCCAAAGTGTTATTGGTTTCTGAGGCCCCGACTTTCTAAATAATATAGATAGTATTAATCCTGTAATTCCTCCGGCAAGATGTCCTTCCCATGAAATCGGATCATTTACTTTCCAAGGGAATAGGTGCCAAACCATGCTGCCATAAAGAAATGTAATGACGAGCGAAATGGCAATTAATGGAATATGTTTGCGAATTAGGCCACTGAAAAACAGGAAAAATGCGATGGAGTAAATGAGTCCGCTCGCTCCGATATGCCAACTTTCGCGACCAATTGTCCAAAGTATAACGCCACTTAAAAGCCATGAAATTAATAGAACGCTGTACGAGAGTTGTTTGTAAAAATAAAACAAACAGCTTGCTAATACAAAGAACGAAATGCTGTTGTTCAATAAATGTCCCCAATCGGCATGAATAAATACGTAACTTAGAATACCCCAAGCGTTGCTAAAATCTCGCGGCATGATTCCGGCTTTGTGGAAATCAGCCCCTAATCCTCGCTCCAATATGAAGACAAGAACAAAAGCTAATGTTATTATGGCTGGAGTAAAGACAGCGTGTAAAAATTGCCGTTGCTCAGGTGTGCGTTTGTTACTAAGTAGCATTTGAATGAAATTTAATTGTCTTCAGGAATGTTATTTATTTAATTGTAATATTCATCACACAAAACTACAAAATAATTTTCAGAAATATATAATTTTCAGAAAAACAGGCAATTATAGTTATTGTAAAATTCTTCTATAAAATTCTACTAATTATGCTGATGAAAGGTCGTAATAGATTTATTTTTAGGAATATTAAAAAAAACACAAAATTGTATTGATTATTGAAATAATTTTGATAAATTGCGAACGTTATAAACGTTAAATAATACAGGTTGAGTTTTAAATCCAATCTTACAATCTAAGAGTTATATATTCCGATTATAAATATTAATTTTTTATTCAAATTGCGATATGAGTTATCTAAATTTTGACAAAACATTATTAGTGAATCTTGAAAAATCACTTTCGAAGGAGATGATCAGGACAAACCGAGCCGGCACTTACAATAGTACAACACTTATCGATTGTAATACCCGTAAATATCATGGCCAGTTGGTGGTACCTTTGCCAGAAATCGACAACTCGAACCATGTTTTACTCTCATCGCTCAACGAAACAGTTATACAGCATGGTGCTGAATTTAATTTGGGAATTCAGAAGTATGAGGACAATAATTTTAGCCCGAACGGTCATAAATATATACGTCAGTTCGATTGTGAGCTTGTTTCGCGTACTATTTACAGAGTTGGTGGGGTAGTTCTTTCCAAGGAGCGTATCTTGGTGTCTTTTGAGCCTCGTGTTCTGATTAAATACACGCTGATGGATGCTCATTCGCCTACCACACTTAGGTTTAGACCGTTTTTGGCTTTCCGAAGTGTGAATATTCTTACGAAGGAAAACAATCAAGCGGATACAAATTATGAGAAAAGTACGCAAGGTATCAATATGCGTTTATACGATCAATATCCAGCTTTGCATATGCAGTTTTCTAAACAAAACACATTTGTACATGAACCAGTTTGGTATAAAAACATAGAATACTACAAGGAGCAAGAACGAGGATACGACTACAAAGAAGATTTATTGGTTCCAGGATATTTTGAAATGTCTATCAAAAAAGGTGAGTCTATAATATTCTCCGCAGGTGTTTCTGAAACAGCTCCACGAAAATTGACAGCAGTTTGGGAAGAAGAATTAAAACGCAGAATTCACAGAGTGGATATGTTCAGTTGCTTAAAGAATTCTGCTCAACAATTCTATCGTCGTGAAGGTAAAAAGACTTATCTGCTAGCAGGATATCCTTGGTTCGAGGCACGGGCACGTGACCAGTTTTTAGCTTTGCCCGGCTGTACGCTTACCATTGATAGAATGGATTATTTCGATGCTATAATGGAAACTTCTGTGGCTGAGGTAAAAGATTTTATGCGCGGAGAAATGGAGAATATCAAACTAAAAGAAATTGACGCCCCCGACGTGCTGCTTTGGTTTATTTGGACTATTCAACAATTTGCCAAACATACTGATATGAAAACAGCCGCTGAAAGGTTTGAGCCTTTGGCAACTGATATTATTACTTATATTCGCAAGCAGAAACATCCTAATTTAATTATACATAATAATGGTTTATTGTATGTAAATGGATTGGAAAAACCTGCAACATGGATGAATGCCATAGAGGATGGTAGACCGATAACGCCACGAACTGGTTATGTGATTGAAATTAATTCGTTGTGGTACAATGCTTTGAAATTTACAGCTCAATTGACTCTTGCAGTAGGAAATGAACATGCGTCAGATTTGTTGAATTATCAAGCTGAAATAGCTCGTGAGGCATTTATCAATACTTTTTGGAATGGAAGTTACCTTTACGACTATGTAGACGGCAATTATTCCAACCCTGAAGTGCGACCCAATATGATATTAGCAGTAGGGCTGGAATTTTCTCCATTGAATACAAAACAACAGAAATCAGTTTTGGACATTACCACTCGTGAATTACTTACACCTAAAGGACTTCGTACTTTAAGTCCTAAAAGTGGCTCATACAGACCTAACTATGTGGGCGGTATGCTTGAACGGGAAAGAAATTATCATAACGGACCGGTATGGCCTTTGACATTTGGTACTTTTGCAGCGGCTTATTTAAAGGTTTACAAGCAAAGTGGTAAGTCATTTTTAGAGCGCATGTTAAATGGTCTCGAAGTTGAAATGACAGAGTTATGTATTGGAACTATTCCAGAATTATTCGATGGTAATCCGCCTTTCAAAGGGCATGGTGGCATGTCGTTTGCCATGAGTGTAGCCGAAGTTTTGAGGGTTTTAGACAAATTAAGTAAAACAGAAAACGTATAAATAATGAAAGCATTGATGTTTGGCTGGGAGTTTCCTCCCCATATTTTAGGCGGTTTGGGTACTGCAAGTTACGGCCTTACCAAGGGAATGTCCGAACAACCCGATATGGATATTACTTTCGTGATTCCGAAACCGCATGGCGACGAAGACCAAAGTTTTTTGAAGATTATTGGTGCGTGTAATGTTCCAGTAGTTTGGAAGGAAAATGATTGGGATTATGTTAATCGCCGGATTGGCAATTTAATGCACCCTGATGAATATTTTTGGCTTCGCAATGGGATTAAGTATGATTTCAACCGAATTCATACCAATGATTTAGGTTGTATCGACTTCTCAGGTCGTTATCCCGATAATTTGATTGAAGAGATTGGTAATTATGAAGCTGTGGCAAGTGTTTTAGCTCATCAGGTAGATTTTGATATTATCCATTCTCACGATTGGCTTACTTATCCTGCCGGAGTTTTTGCAAAACAAATTAGCGGAAAACCATTGGTTATTCACGTTCATGCTACCGATTTCGACCGCAGCCGTGGTCAGGTAAATCCTACAGTATATGGAATTGAAAAAAGAGGAATGGACTTGGCTGATCATATTATGACAGTAAGTAATTTAACTCGAAACATTGTTATTGAGAAATATCATCAAGATCCGAATAAAGTTACTACTGTGCACAATGCCGTTGATCCTTTGAGTGATGTTTCATCATTTACAAAAACTGAACGGAAGGACAAGGTAGTTACGTTCCTCGGAAGAATTACCATGCAAAAAGGACCAGAGTATTTTGTGGAAGCTGCTCACCTTGTTTTACAAAAAACAAAAAATGTTCGTTTTGTTATGGCTGGTAGTGGCGATATGATGAATGCGATGATTGAGCTTGTTGCACAACGGGGAATTGCTGACAAATTCCATTTTACAGGCTTTTTGAAAGGTCGTCAAGTACACGAAATGCTTGCTGAGAGCGATGTTTATATCATGCCTTCTGTATCGGAACCTTTTGGTATTTCACCGCTAGAAGCTATGCAAGTAGGAACTCCGAGCATTATCTCTAAGCAATCAGGTTGTGCTGAGATTCTTACTCACGCTATCAAAACTGATTATTGGGATATTGATGCCATGGCCGATGCCATCTATGCAATCGTTAAAAATCCTGCCATGTATAACAGTCTTCGCGAGCTGGGACTTAATGAAGCGAATAGCATTAAATGGTACGATGCTGGTATGAAAGTACGCAATATATATAATATGGTAATGTAGTAGTTGCCCCCTAACCCCCTGAAGAGGGAATAAAGACATATTTTACATTCCTGAATTAGTATATTGCTTGTGTTTTGAAAGAAAACGAATAAAAAAATTACACAGTTAAAAAATTTAATACATTTATAATATGAGGAACATTTGTTTTAATTTTCAGATTCATCAACCTATGAGACTGAAAAGATATAGATTTTTTGAGATTGGACAGGATCATTATTACTATGATGATTTTCAAACCGAAGATCGTATGCGTTCGGCAGTAGAGCTTTCGTATTTGGCTGCCAATAGGACAATTGCTGAAATGATTAGAAGTTCAAATGGTAAATTTTGTTGCTCATTCTCAATTTCAGGGATAGCCTTGGAGCAACTTGAACAATATGCACCAGAAGTAATAGATAGCTTTAAGGAATTGGCCACCACAAATTGTGTGGAATTTTTGGCTCAACCCTATGCGCATTCTCTATCTTCTATTTACGATAGTTCTGAGTTTGAGCGTCAAGTGAAAATGCATTCTGATAAAATTCGAGATTTATTTGGCAAAACTCCTACTTCATTTTTCAATACAGAGCTTATTTACTCCGACGAAATAGGGGAACTTGTTTCTAAAATGGGCTACAAGAGTATGTTGATTGACGAAGCAAAACATGTGTTGGGCTGGAAGAGTCCGAATTATGTTTATAAGCATGCTTATTTATCAAAACTGAAATTATTAGTTCGCAATCATAAATTAAGTGATGATTTGGCATTCAGATTTAGCTCTTTGGCTCTTTCTGCCGAGAAGTTTATAAGTTGGATTGCTGCTTTTCCTGCAGGGGAGGATATTATTAATTTAGGTTTCGATTATGAGGTGTTCGGAACAATAAATCATCCAGATTCAGGTATTTTTGAATTTTTCAAAGCCCTACCTTATCACGCCATGGAACAGCAAATGGGTTTTGTAATGCCAAGTGATTATGTGAAGAAGACTGACACGATTGATAGTTTGACAGTTCCATACCCAATGAGTTGGGTGGGTAATGATAAAGATTTAACCCCTTGGACAGGGAATGACTTGCAAACCGAAGCATTATCGAAACTCTATGCAGTAACAGAAAGGGTGAATCTTTGTGCGGACAAACCCTTGCTACGTGATTGGTTGATGTTGCAATCTTCCGATTATTTCAGGTATATGAGTCATAAGGACAGTCATGGAACAAATTTTGATTCGCCCTACGATGCTTTTATGAATTATATGAATATTCTCGCTGACTTTTTAGATAGAGTAGAAGCCCAATATCCTTCATCCATTGAAAATGAAGAACTGAACGTACTGCTTAAAACTATTAATAATCAGGATAAAGAAATAGAAAAACTAGAGCTAGAGAATACAAAGTTGAGAGCTCGTAAACAAAAGAGCGAAGCATAATATTGACAGCCCCCTAAATCCCCCGAAGGGGGACTTGAAGACTTATTCTAAATGTTTTAGACGAATTATGACTATTAGAAATAGCAAATTTTTATATCAATTAATAGTATTTTTGAGAATTCTGAAACTGCTTATTTTAGAACGTTTTTATTCTTTTGAAAGATAGAAATTCTTAGAAAAAACCAGGTAGGGAAAAGCTATCTGGTTTTTTCTTTTTTGCAAAATGATTTTTATGCTTTACTTTTGTAACCATAAATTCAGTGCATTTACACTACGATGGAAGAATATTTACAACACGACATATTTAAAATAATTTCGGAAATAGCCGATGAACAAGCTAAACCATGCTATGTGATAGGTGGTTATGTACGTGATATTTTCTTGAAACGACCTTCAAAAGATATTGATATAGTAACTTTAGGAAGCGGTATAGAATTGGCTGAAGCGATCAGTAATAAGTTAGGAAAGAAGGCTTATTTAAGTGTTTTTAAAAACTTTGGGACTGCACAAGTCAAATTTAAAGACTTAGAAATAGAATTTGTGGGAGCGAGGAGAGAATCCTATCAGCGTGATTCACGGAAACCAATTGTAGAAGATGGAACTTTGGAAGATGACCAAAATCGACGTGATTTTACCATCAATGCCATGGCAATTTGTTTGAATAAAGCAGAGTTTGGTAAATTAGTTGACCCTTTTGATGGATTGACTGATTTGAAGAATTTTGTTTTACGCACACCCTTGAATCCAGATATAACCTTTTCGGATGATCCTTTGCGCATGATGCGAGGAATCCGCTTTTCTGCCCAGTTAGGTTTCTTCTTGGAAACCAACACTTTCGATGCCATAATAAGAAATAAACAAAGAATTGACATTATATCCAAAGAGCGTATTGCCGACGAATTGAATAAAATCATGTTGTCGCGGAAACCTTCTGTTGGATTTATTTTACTTGAAAAAACTGGTTTACTCGAGCTGATTTTTCCCGAAGTATTAGCCTTAAAAGGTGCTGAAACAAAGGATGGCATTGGACATAAGGATAATTTTTATCACACCTTGGCTGTACTCGATAATTTGTGTCAACATACCGATAATCTCTGGTTGCGTTGGTCGGCATTGCTACATGACATAGGCAAGCCACGCACAAAACGCTTCGATTCACGCTTGGGTTGGACTTTTCATAATCATAATTTTGTAGGTGAGAAAATGATTCCGGAAATTTTCAAGAAAATGAAACTTCCCACGAATGAAAAGATGAAATATGTTCAAAAGATGGTTTCGTTGCACATGCGCCCTATTGTGCTGAGTGATGAAGAGGTTACAGATTCTGCTATACGTCGATTACTTTTTGACGCTGGCGATGATATTGAGGATTTAATGCAGTTGTGCGAAGCGGATATTACTTCCAAAAATCCTGATAAAGTGAAGCGTTTTATCTCCAATTTCAAATTGGTGCGACAAAAATTAAAGGAAATTGAGGAAAAAGATAAAGTCCGAAATTTTCAGCCACCAGTTAGTGGTCGGGAAATAATGGAAACATTCAATTTGCCTGCCTGTGAGACAGTTGGCAATATTAAAGCGGCTATCAAGGATGCCATTTTAGATGGCATTATTCCAAACGAATACGAAGCTGCCAGAGCTTATATGCACCAGATTAGAATGGATTTTGGAGTTTAATAATGTATGAATTGCCATCAAATGCCTGAAAGGCTCTTGCCCCTCCATTTAATAAATTTGTAGTCTAGAGTAATTTTACTCCCTCTCCTTTGGAAAGGGGTTGGGGGTAAGGCTTTATTAGTTGTTCTGTTGAAATGCTTGCCAAAGTTTGTCTTCCGTAGGCACAGGCGCCGTAATCTGAATAAGTTGTTTCGACACAGGATGTATAAATTCTACATTGCGGGCATGAAGGCTGATTCCACCATTGGGGTTGGATCGTGAAAAACCATATTTCAAATCGCCCTTGATTGGACAACCCATTTTGGCTAACTGGCAACGAATTTGATGATGCCGTCCGGTTTCGAGATGTACTTCTAGCAAATAATATGTATCGGAATGAGAAATCAATTTATACGTTAATGAAGCCAACTTTGCATTGGGAACCATTTTATCGTGTGCAAACGATTTGTTTTGCTTTTCGTTTCTAAGGAGAAAATGTTCTAACCTACCTTCAATCTCAGCTGGTTTTTCTTTCACAATAGCCCAATAAGTTTTCTTAACCTCTTGATTACGAAACATATCGTTAAGTCGGGTAAGCGCCTTGCTCGTTTTAGCAAATATCACCACACCACTTACTGGTCTATCGAGCCGATGAGTAACTCCACAAAATACTTCTCCTGGTTTGTTGTATTTTTCTTTCAGGTATTTTTTTATAGTTTCCGAAAGTGGTTCATCTCCAGTTTTGTCGCCTTGCACAATTTCAGAACAAGTTTTATTTACGGCTATTATGTGGTTGTCTTCGTAGAGAACGGTCATTGGAATTTACTATTTATTCATTTACTATTTACAATTTTTACTGTAAATGGCAAACTGATTTCTTTAAAATGCTATTATAAACTGCGTTGGCGAACGGCTTCGTAAATTAATACACCTGTTGCTACTGAAACATTCAATGAGTCAATAGTGCCAAGCATAGGAATGCTCACCATTTCGTCGCAAAGTCGCAAGTGGTCGGGAGAAACTCCTTCATCCTCAGCACCCATAATGATGGCAATTGGTTCATTCATTGGAGCTTGCGTGTAGTTTTTAGTGGCTCTTTCGCTGGCTGCAACTAATTTCAATCCTGATGCAACCATAAATTTCAAGGCATTTCCAAGATTTTCTTCCCTGCACACAGGAATTGTCATCAACGCACCAGCAGAAGTTTTTACAGCATCGGCACTTATGGAAGCACCTCCTTTGGTAGGAATTACAATGGCATCAACTCCCGCACATTCGCAAGTACGAGCGATTGCTCCAAAATTACGTACGTCAGTTATACCATCAAGTACAACTATAAAAGGCAAACGTCCTTCCTCATAAATTCCGGGTAAAATATCTTCAATTTGTTGATAAGCCACAGGTGAAATAAATGCAATTACACCTTGATGGTTTTTCAAGGTCATTTTGTTTAACTTTTCGAGTGGAACATATTGAACAGGCACTTGTACATTGGCTAATGCAGCAAACAATTCACGCGATAATTCACTCGACATATCACGCCGCATCAAAATTTTATCTATTTCTTTGCCAGCAAGTACGGCTTCGATTACGGCACGAATTCCGAAAATCATGTCTTTTTCGGGGCGTTGTTTGTTTTTGTAATTTATCATTTTGTGTTTAATTTTTCTTCGAGATCGCCGATTCGTTCTTCTCTTTCGAGTGAATAAGTTTTATCGTTTTGAGTGATGTGTTTAAGTAATAAAACCGACTTGTTATAGAGATTTTCAGCTTTGTCGTTTTCTTTTAAATCTTTGTAAATATCAGCTGTATCGCTAATAAACTGACAAAACAGCTCTAAAAATGAAAGGCTATACTTGTTTTTCAAAACTTCATCCATAAAATCTTCTAACTTTAAGTTCAGGGCCTTCTGTAAATCAAATCCTAGCATTTCAGTGAAAGTCTCAGATGCAATTTGCAGTCCTTTATCTGCTGCTCCATCTACTTTGAGTCCATAAATTGATTCTATAGCTGTACTCAAATTTTCCGATTTTCGTCTGAAATAATTTATTAGAGGCATAGTTATGATATGTTTTTATACGTTTTCTTGAAAATACTCTAATGCTTCTCAATTCCGCTGCAAAGATAGCACTAAATTAAGAACTTTTATTTAGGTAAAAATTCAAATTGCCTTGTTCTCTAATTCTCATAAGAAATTAGAGCCTTTTTTCTAATCTAAATGTTGTAAATCAGACTGTTAAAATTCAACTTGCATGGGAACGATATTCTCTTTTTTGCAACTTGGAAAATTTTTGTCAATCAATGAATTGATTTCTTTAACTTCATCTTTGAATTGTGAGCGAGGACCACAATTTATCATTTCTGAAAGTGGATATTTTTCAGCAATATTCATCATCATATCCTCTAAACTGGGTGCATTCTCTAACTTGCTATAATTTTCGTAAGTGTATTTTAGAAATACTGTATTGGCAGTTATTCCTCTATTGTCCAACAAATATCCGTTCTTTAATTGAGTAGGAGTTGTTAGCTTCCCGTTGATGATGAGGTCGGTAGGAGCGGGGTACGAGGTGATTTCCGTCCTACTTTCGTTCATCGTAATGGGAACTAAATTATTAAAATCAGCTATAGTTTTGTAAACCGTGGTTTGCTGAACCGCATAACTTGGGTTTGATTTGTCATTTTTTTTGTTTTTCATACAATTGCATGAACTTAATAATAGTAACATTGAAATTGCAATGGTTATATTTCTCATTTATTGCTTGATGAATTTTAGGTTGTTGATTCCAACTTCAGTTTCAATCCGAATTATGTAAGATCCCGATTTTAAAGTAGATATATTGATCTTCTGTTCGTTCTTCAAAGTAGTTTTGTTATTTTTAACCTCTTCGCCCAATAAATTGAAAATCCGATACAATCGAATTGTATTACTTGATTGAATTGTAATTTGATTGGTAGCTGGATTTGGAAATACAACCAAATCTTTAATCGATTCAAAAGGTAATACAGCTGTCGATACATCGACTAAGGTGAAATTTAGTTGTGAGAAATTTGTTGGAGTAAAACCTGTCCATGCATTTAGATTATTTTGATAGTAAATTGCCACTAAATAATCATTCAGTGGAAGATTAATCGAACCTTGAAATGTTATGTTTTTTGTTTCATTTTGTTCTATGATAACATCCCTATAACCAATATAAGTAAGTGAACTTCCACCAGTTTTTGGAAAAATAAACGCAATCATTTTTTTGTCGTATAAGCCCCCTGTATTTGTTATTTGGGCATTTAAAGCGGCCATGTTGTTGTATACTATGCTTGCATCAGGGAATGAAATTTTAGAATTCAACGAAAGTGTAGGGTCTCCAGTAGGTGTTCCGAGTATTGTTACAGGAGTATTATTTCCTAATTGTACAAACATATTAGCATTTGGGTCGTTTGTTGGGCTATACCAAGTAGAGAGATAATAGGTTCCAGCGGGCAATTTGATAGAATCGTTAAAATTTAGTTCGCGTGTTTCGCCTGTCGTGATGTTGATATTTTTAGAACTTACAAGTTGAGAAATGTTATTATCGGTAGTAGAATGGAGTTTTATATTAATAAACGAGTTATATTCTTTGCCATTGTTGGTAATACTTACGTTGATACGCCCAATTTTATTACTATACAAGTTGCCAGTTTGAGTTAAAGAATTCAGTTGAAGAGCAGGACTTTCGTTTGTAGGAGTACTGAAATATATAAAATTGGAAGTTACAGATAGATTAATATAATTTGGTTTACCAACCTCAGTTCTTACTATTTGCCAATCATTTCCGGGAGTAGCTTTGTACACACAATATATCCTATAATTTCCATTGATTACTTGATTGGCAATGTTTATACTACTGAAAGTTAATGTAGGAAAGCCTGACCCACTATTCAATGTTATATCACTAATATTTTTGATATCAGCAAGATATGTGTTGTTATTATCAAATAAAGCTAATCCAATTTTTCCACTAAAACTGTTCATTCCATAATTGTAAATAGAATTGACTTTTATCGTAAAGTTTGCATTTCGTGCTACTGACGGTGCGGGATAGGTAATAGTATCACCCGTGTAAATTAAATATTTAGGTAAAGATGTAGGCGAAGGTTTTTGAATTCCTATAATCATGATTTGGGAATTATTGTATCCACCTGTACTGCCTCCGATACCTTGTTCTGTAGGATCGAGGGCTGATATCCTAAAATAACCATTTGAAGTACCACCCCAGCCCCAATTGAAATGAAAGAAATCATTGTTGTCGTAACCATCACAAACGAAAAAGTGTCCTGATGAACCTGTATCTCCACCATACAATACTGGACGGGCAGCTGATAATTCATCTTTGATAATACTTTTCCATTCATCTCGTGTGTAATAGTTTCTGTAAATATGTTGTATATTAGAATCATATCCAAATTTATTTATCAATGCCTTTGCCGCTGCTGTCGAGGCTGCTCCACTTGATTCTGCATAATTCATATTCACTGATACACCACAATGATACATTAAAGTTGCTACGGCATTTTTTTCAGTTGCCGTACTGTTACTTTTATAAGTGTCTGTCATATTAGCCCAATCGTAAGATGTGAGCGAAAAATCCACATAAAGTGGTATTTGGTAGCTTGCTGTTGTGTAGGAATTTTCACTTGTACCTGTAACTGGCCACTGATAGTATTTCATTACTTGCGCCATGCCTGTAGCTACACAACCTGTTACAGCACGTTCATTTGTACTATTATTGATAATGGGACATAGGTTGTTATAAGGAGAATCTTGATCCCATTTAATGCCCCCCAACAAAGGAGAAACAGAGACTGATATATTCTCAGATGCTTTCTTAATCTTAGTTGGTTTGGAAATGTCAGCTTTGATTTTTTGTAAATCAGTTGCTTTTAAGTTATCCATTTCATTTTCGTAGACTGATAGCCAATACTTCATGTTGTCAGGAATATTTTGTGGATCAAAGTTACTTTCATCCGAATATGCAAGTATTTCATTTGCATTTTCATCGCCAGATACAATTACAAAACCTTGATTATTAGCCTGATTGAAAATGTAGTAATAACTGGTGGAAAGTTCGTTCTTTTTAGTTTTTGAGAAAATAAGTTGAACTGAATTTGTTGTTGATGGAGCTTTCTTTAAACCTGCATTTTTTGATGTTTTATTGAAAAAGTCCTGTGCCAACTGATATGCTTCATTACTGTCTCTATTTGCTGAAAATAGATTGCCAAACGAAAAAAGGGCGATTAATAAGAATAAAGTAGTTTTCTTCATAATTCATCTTTTAGTTTAATAGCTGTACATGTTAGTGTGCTATTATTAGAAATTGTAAGGTGTTTGTAGTTTTAAATACAAATATAATATCATTACAATGATTTAGATTGACATTTGGTTTACTGTTGAATAAAATATTTTTCAATAATCCAATTAAAATTTTAAAATCAGTGATATTATAATAATTTATTAGTGATACTATTGTAATTTAAAAACTTTGTTTTACCTTTGCACCCAGAAACAAGAAAAAATTAAAACATACATATTCTTTATGGAAAAAATTCTCATAATTGGTGGCGTGGCAGCCGGAGCAACAGCAGCAGCAAAAGCCCGTCGTATTTCACCCGATGCACATATTACCATGCTCGAAGCTGGTGCAGATATTTCATTTGCAAATTGCGGATTACCCTATTTCATTGGTGGCGATATCAAAAGCCGCTCGAAGCTAATTTTGCAAAGTCCTGAAAGTTTTAAAGAGCAGTATGAAGTTGATGTATACACACATACCTTAGTCGCCACCATAGATAGAGATGCCCATACAGTGAAAGCTAGGGATACCCGAAGTGGGGAATTGAAAACGTTTGAATATACTAAATTGATATTAGCCCAAGGTGGTCGTCCAATTACTCCAACTTTGCCCGGAGCTAATTTCAAGCAAGTTTTTACGCTTTGGACGCTCGAAGATATGGACAAAATAACTCATTTTTTGGATGAGAAAAAACCTAAAACAGCAGTAGTTGTTGGTGGTGGTTTTATTGGCTTGGAAATGGTCGAAGCATTGGTAAAACGTGGATTGAAAGTGAGTGTTATTGAAATGATGCCTCACGTAATGTCACTTATGGAACCAGAAACCGCTGGTTTTATTGAAAATGAATTGCTTTCGTATGGTGTGGGAATTCACACAGGTACGGGAGTTACTGAAATCACCTCAAAGGCTGTCAGGTTAGATAATGGAAAGATGATTGATGCTGATATGGTGTTGTTGTCTATTGGTGTGCGTCCTACTTTGCAATTGGCCAAAGAAGCTGGATTAGAACTTGGTGAAGCAGGTGGTCTGTTGGTAAATGCACACTTGCAAACCAACGATCCAGATATTTATGCTGCTGGCGATATGGTGGAAATTGAACATCGGGTAAATGGCAAGAAGGTCAGAATCCCTTTGGCTGGACCTGCAAACAGACAAGGTAGAATTGCTGCTGAAAATGCTTTGGGAGGAAATCATACCTACAAAGGATCTATTGGTACTTCTGTAGTTCGTGTTTTCGAAGCAGTGGCGGGCATCACAGGTTTATCGCTTAAACAAGCCAGAAATTTAGGTATCGATGCTGATGCGGTGGTTGTTCACAAAGAACATCATACTTCTTATTATCCTGGAGCTGAGAATGTTACTGTGATGATTGTGTATGATAAAAATACAGGAGTGATTTTAGGTGGACAAACTGCCGGATACAAAGGTGCTGATAAACGCTTGGATGTTATTGCAACTGCTACTGCGGCTAAGTTGACTATTAGTGATTTGGCCGATATTGATTTTGCTTATTCACCACCAATTGGTACGGCTAACGATGCTGTAAACATGGCTGCTTACACGGCTGAAAATAGAATGTCAGGCTTTAGTGCGTCGGTAACAGTTACTGAATTAGATAATTATATTAAAGCTAAGAATCCTGTTTTCGTTGATGTTCGTGATATTTTTGCTTTCGAAAAAAGCCATATTGAAGGGGCAATTCATTTACCCTTAGAATTACTTTCGCAACAAATTAAGTCTATTCCAACTGGAAGAAGTATATTTGTTTATGACGATAACGGTAAAAAAGGACATCAAGCGTTGCGTACTTTAATTGGAGCAGGTTATAAGGATGTAACTAATATTTTAGGGGGTCATATTTCATTGCAACGACAGGCTAGAACTGTAGGTTTTCGGTATCTCAAACTAAATTTATTACCAATTGAACTCAAATCGCTTCAAGAAGAGGACGTTGAAGAAGAAAATGAAACCGTTGCTGCTCAAAATGATACTGATTCTTTGATTGTTGTCGATGTTCGTACGCCCGAAGAATTTAGGGCAGGTGCATATCCCGATGCTATCAATATCTCTTTGGATGAATTGATGCAACGTTACACTGAATTGGGCAATAATGCCGATCGTGAAATTATCGTTTATTGTGCTTCTGGTGCTCGGTCGGCCTATGCACAGCGTATGTTGATGCAAATGGGATATTCTAACGTAACGAATGGCGGAGGATTAAATTCAATGATGGCGCGCCAAAAATCGAAGCCTGCAAGCTCAAACTCTAATTCAAATGATAAGTCAACATTGGTTATAGATGTGCGTAGTCGTGGAGAATTTTTAGGCGGTGCGTACCCAGGTGCTATCAATATTGACTTGGATTCATTGGGATCAAGAACCAATGAGTTGGGAGATAAATCACGTGAAATTATTCTATATTGTGCTTCTGGTGCGCGTTCCGCTTACGGACAAAGAATGTTGCAACAACTTGGATTTAGCAATGTGAAAAATGGTGGTGGATTGATGCACATGATGATGAAAAGATAGCAGCCCCCTAACCCTGCTCCCTAACCCTGCCCCCTAACCCCCTGAAGGGGGAATAAGGCGCAGTATTTTATTTAAAGAGTTTGGGATTTAAAGAGTTTGGAATTTGAGATTTGTAAATATTTCGTTTTTTTTTATGCGTTGTGGTTAGAGAAGTTTGTTTCTTCAAATTTCAAACTTTTCAAATTTCAAACTCTTTTTTTCTTATGGTTAGAGAAGTTTGTTTCTTCAAATTTCAAACTTTTTCAAATTTCAAACTCTTTTTTCCCTTATGGTTAGAGAAGTTTGTTTCTTCAAATTTCAAACTTTTCAAATTTAAAACTCTTTTTTACTTTATGGTTAGAGAAGTTTGTTTCTTCAAATTTCAAACTTTTTCAAATTTCAAACTCTTTTTCCCTTATGG
>JBBSCW010000008.1:0-31921 GCA_038249855.1 Bacteroidales bacterium | reverse complement strand
TAGGTAATGATTTGTTTGAATATAGGATTTGTTCAGTCGAATCTCCAGTTGTTTGTGACGTAGCTAAGGTGCAAGTAAGCGTCACTGATTGTAATGCAATCGCTACTGAAAATAGGATTAACGGAAAGGTTTTTTTAGAACAACTCCCTGATGATGGTGCTTATAATGTAGGCGAGACATTTGTAAATGGCGTTCAGGTTGACTTATATGCAGATACAGATTGCAGTGGCACTATCAATGGTGTTGAAAAAGTATATGAATCAACCATTTCTGATTTGTCAGGAAATTTTTCGTTCAGTACTATCAATGGGTATTTTGCAAAAGATAATTTTGACCCAACAGCTTCATTTGTTGGGAATAGCGGTACGGTTGACTGGACAAACGACTGGACTGAGCAAGCTGACGATAATAACATAGGTACAGGTGACATTCGAATAATTGAAGATAGCTATTATGCAGGGATAACGAAAGCTATTCGGCTTGCCGGTAATGCAAACGGGATTTCTCGTTCGTTGACATTTAGTGGTGCTACAAGCGCTACCTTAAGATTCAAATACAGAAGACAAGCCATAGCAACTGTTGCAGCACAACTATTTGTAAAAATAAATGGAACACAAGTTTATGCTATCGACTATGGTGGTGGGGTGGCTACTGATAATTACTATGCAGACGTTATTTTACCTTTGACATCATATAATGCTAATGGATCAAATACCGTGCAGTTCATTACAAATGGTAGCGTAGGTACTGCAGATTATTATTGGATAGACGATGTAGAACTTATATATTTTAAGAATCCAGCTTGTTTTATTACTAAAGTTAAAGCTTCTAACACAAACGGATTATATTTAGAATCATTACTCAACATACAAACTTCATCTTTTCCCGGAATTGGTTTATGCGACAAAGATAATTGGTTGGGTGTAAAAGCCAATATGGTTGCTTCCCCTGATATTGCATATACAGCTACTGATATACCTGTGGTTATTAATGTGCTGGCTAATGACATTGCAGGTGTACCAAATCCTTCTTCAGTTACTACAGCAGGTCTTACGCAGCCAACTAATGGATCTGTAGCGGTCAATCAGGATGGAACTATTACATACACCCCAAATCCTAGCTATAACGGCAACGATAGTTTTCAGTATCGAGTATGTAGTGCTTTGGATTCACAAATTTGTAGTGTAACAAGCGTAAGTGTTACTACCACTTGTGTGTCTATTCCCGGAAAGAATGTAATCAGAGGCAAGGTATTTACAGATACAAATCTAAATGGAATTCTTGAGATAGGCGAAAATGGTGAACCGGTTGTAGGTGTAAAATTATACATAGACAGCAATGGAAATGGTAGCTTAGATGGAACCGAAGGAAACACTCCTTTGCAAACCACCACGACCTCTCCAGTGGGTGGATATGAATTTGTTATTAATACTCCGACGTCCACTAACACCTATCTTGACCAGTTTACTACCAATGGTATCGCTAATGGTACCAATGGCACTGCTACTTGGACAGGTAATTGGGTTGAAATTGGAGAAACAGATGGTTTTGGAACTGGGTCAATTGATATAACTGCTGCCAATGGCTTGAAACTATCGGGAGGAGGGTCAGGTGGCAGCGCCTATGTGAGAGGTGCTTTAAGAACTGCAGATCTTTCTAATGCATTTTCTGCAACACTATCATATACAGCAACTAAAAGCGGCTTAGATGATAGCAATGATTGGGTTGAAGTGCATGTTGCGAGTTCAGCTTCAGGTCCTTGGACTACGCTAGTGGAAAAACTTGGAACCCCTAATGGAGTAAAAAGCACATCATTCATTATACCAACTAACTTATTGTCAGCTACCACAACAGTCAGATTTGTGACTTCTGGTAATGCAAATATGTTAACTTCTGATATTGTATACTTCGATAATGTGCAAATCAGTTTTGAATTGTATTCAAGCACTAAGTACATCGTTCAGCTATCACAACCCATTTTAAATAACAAATACTTAACATCCCCAGTGCCTTCACCAACGGGTATACGAGCAGTTTCATTTGTCGGCAGCGCTCAGGGTAGTTGTTCAAACAATTTTGGACTTTCTCGAGTAATTGCTGATAACGACATTAATCAGACTCCGACTAATATCTCAGTCTCGGGCAGTGTTTTAACCAATGATAAAGGACTTACAGCTGTAAGTACTGCTACAATTGGTGGAAGTTCATTTATTTTAGGCACAGCAAAACAAGTCTCTGGTAAAGATGAATATGGGAATTTAATAGCAAATGCGGGCTCATTAACCATTAACAGTGATGGAACTTATACTTTTGTTCCTACCACGGGATTTGTGGGCACGGTTGATCCGGTATCTTATACAGGTAATGGTGGAGGAGTTACATCGAACAAAGCAGTTTTATCAATTGAAGTAATTCCTGCGGTTCAGCCAGGAAATAATCCACCAACAGCTCAAAATGATGTAAATACAACCGAAATAAACACTAGTATTATTTCAAAAGTGTTATCAAATGATAGTGACCCCGATGGAAATATATTAACGGTTACTAAAGTAGAAACAATAGTAACAACAAATAATGGAACTACTGAAACACTTACTAATATTGTATTAAATTCCCCTTCAACTATAACCGTTTCAGGTATTAATTCGATGGGTGTTAAGGTTGACAATGCCGGAAGCTTAAAATTTGAAGCTAACGGAACCTACACTTTTGTCCCAGCCACAGGATTTATAGGTACAATAAATGATATCACTTATACCATTAGTGATGGGAAAGAGGGCACTGACACTGCAATTCTTAGTTTGTCCGTTATTAATAATACTGGTAACAATACTTTTGCGAACGATGACGCAAACTCTGCTCCCAAAGGAACTGATATGATTGGTAATGTATTGACTAACGATTTTGACCCGGAAGAAAATACACAAACAGTAAGCTCAGCATCCGCATTGTTTGGAACTACAACAACTCCGATTAGCATTGGTGCCACTGGGACTAACATCCCAAGTGTCGGTAAACTTACTTTAATTGCTGATGGCTCTTATACTTTTGTCCCACTTGCAACTTTTGTAGGTACTGTGCCTGTGAAATACAATAAATGCGATAACGGTACGCCACAGGCATGTGATGAGGCAACTTTGTACCTAAGTTCGCTACCAATTGTGATTATAGCCGAAAATGATATTAATCAGACTCCAGTTAACACAGCGGTTTCAGGACAGGTTTTAACTAATGATGAAGGAGTATCAACTGTAAACTCAATACTTGTAGGTGTAACCCCATATCCAGTTCCTGCGGGTAATACTGGGGTTACTATTACAAATGTGCCAGGTAAAGATAAAAATGGAGTAACGGTGCCTAATGCAGGTTCGCTAACCTTTAAGACTGATGGGACTTACACCTTTATTCCTAGCTCGGGATTTGTCGGAAACGTTAACCCAATAACTTATACCGGTACTGGTGCGGGAGGTTCTACCGACAATGCTATATTGTCAATAGAGGTGATTCCACAGGTTCAACCTGGAAATAATCCACCAACTGCTCAGAACGATGTTAATACAACAGAAATTAATAAAACTATTAGTTCAACGGTATTGACGAACGACAGTGATCCTGATAAAGACCCTTTAATTTTGACTAAAGTTATAATTGAAGGTACAACTTATACGAGTTTACCTCAAACTTCAATACCAGTTTCCGGTATAAATGCTGCAGCAGTAACTGTATCTGCTGGTTCTATTACAATTAATTCAGATGGTACCTATACCTATGTACCTGAACCAAAATTTATCGGTACTTTAAATGATATTACTTATACCATTAGTGATAGTAAGGGTGGTACTGACACAGCTATATTAAGTCTTTCGGTAATTAACAATTTTGGTAACAATACTTTCGCCAATGATGATGCCAATTCAGCTCCAAAAGGTACAACAATGGATGGAAATGTGTTGACCAACGATTTCGATCCAGAAGGAAATACACAAACAGTAAACTCTGCTTCGTCATTGGTTGGAACTACAACAACTCTGATTACTATTGGTACTGCTACCGTGATTTCAGGTGCGGGTACCTTGACGCTGACCTCGACAGGTGCTTATACTTTCGTTCCAATTGCTGGTTTTATTGCTACAGTTCCTGTGAAATACAATAAATGCGATAACGGCACTCCACAGGCATGTGATGAGGCAACCTTGTATCTAACTTCGCTTCCCATACTTGTTGCTGCCAAGAATGACATTAATCAAACCCCATCTGGAAAAGCAGTGAGTGGTGATTTACTTATTAATGATGATAACCTGACAGATATTTCGCAAGTTTCATTTGGTGGTGGTGCTCCAGTATCTGTTCCTACAAGTGGAACAGCAACATTAAATTTACCAGGATATGGCTCTATGGTAGTAAGTGCCGATGGTACATATTCATTTACACCAACAGTAGGATATATTGGTTCCGTACCTCCAATCAGCTATTCAGCTACAAATGTAAACGGTGATACTGATAATGCAAAACTCTATATTAATGTAGTGGGTAATTACAATCCAGCTGCCAATAATTCTCCGGTCGCCAACCACGATGTGGCTACAACCAAACAAAATGTTGAGGTAACAGTTCTGCCATTACTCAATGACTCTGACCCAGATGGAAATACACTTACTGTTAATAGCATTAGTTATAATAGTACAACGATATCAACCAACGTTCTTAGTCCTACCCCGATTGTAATAGCAGGAGTTACAGTTGGATTTGCATATCGCAGTGGAAATGAATTAAAATTTACTCCAAATGCTTTATATACAGGCAATGTTCCGTTTACTTATGAGATTTCTGACGGTAAAGGTAAAACAGCTACCAGCAGCATTAACGTATCAGTTACGGCAACTAACACAATAGGTATTATAGCCAATGACGATGCCAAAGTAGCACCGCAGGGTGAAGGCATGAGTGGAAACGTATTGACTAACGACAAGCCGATTGGCACAACGACTGTTGTAAATGGAAATGTGACTATTGATAATACTGATACGCCTCTGATTATTAATACCCCAATTACCATTGATGATGTCGGTGTAATAACTTTAAATTCAGATGGTACATATATATTCGTTCCCCTTCCAAATTTTGTTGGAACAGTTCCAGTAACTTATACTATTAGTAATGGTACAAGTATCGATCAGGCTACATTGTATCTGACATCTATACCATTGGTTGAAGCTACTGACGATATCAACCAAACTCCAGCAGGCGTTCCTGTAAGTGGAAATTTACTGACCAACGATAAAGGATTATCTAAAATAAGCACAATATCAATAAATGGAGCTACTCCAGTAGCTATCCCAATAGGTGGATCTGCAACGCTTACTTTTGTTGAGGGAGAAATATTGGTTAATTCTGATGGGACCTATACATTTACCCCCGCAGCAGGATATACAGGTAATGTGCCAGCTATCAGTTATACAGCTACTAATAATACTGGTGGTACTGATAATGCCAAGCTTTATATAGAAGTTATAAATCTTTATAATCCTGGAATAGGAATCAACAATCCACCAATAGCCAATCACGATGTGGCAACCACCAAACAAAGTGTAGAGGCAACAGTGAAGCCATTGTCAAATGATTCTGATCCAGATGCTTTAACTACGCTTTCGGTAACTAAAATTAAAGATGGACAAGGAAATGTTATTACTGCTACTACAGCTGGTACTGCACAAACAGTCAAAAATATTGACGGAACAGCCGTAGGAACTGCTTATATTGTTGCTAATGAATTAAAATTCACACCAAACGCAACTTACATTGGCGATGTGCCATTTACATACGAAATAAAAGATAATAATGCAGTTCCCAAAACCGCAAGTAGCACTATCAATGTGACGGTGATACCATCAGGAGGTCAACTTGCAGGTATTTATGCCAATGACGATGCCAATGTGAAACCAAAAGACATAAACATGTCTGGCAATGTGTTGACTAATGATCTGTCTCCTGTAGCAGGACTTACAGTAACCGAAGCAAACGTTACGATGGGCACGACTGTTACTCACATAACAACTGGAATTCCAACTACTATACTTGATGGCGGATTAACGGCGATAGGAGTACTGACGCTTAGTGCTAATGGTGATTATACATTTGACCCTGAAGCTACTTTTGAAGGCACCATACCCGTGGTTTATTCAGTGAAAAACAATAATGGGAGCACCGATCAGGCTACATTATACCTCACTTCATTGCCCGATAAAAAGAATCAGGTTTGGGTTGGTACCAACACTACTGATTGGAATACTGCAAGCAATTGGAAATCAAATTCTATTCCTTCGCCAGGAGATGATGTAGTGTTTGCAACATTAGCAAATAATCCTTTAAATCCTTTAGATCCTAACAATCCAAAATATGGAATTGCTAAAAAAGATTTGATAGTTCCAGTTGGTATAACAAAAGTAGTTGGTAATTTAACCAACGGATCTAGCAAAGCACTTGTAATTCCTGCGGGTACGGCGGTGATTGTAAACGAAAAAATCATTGGTTCAGAGTTAGATAACAATGCCAATAGGCTAGTGTTAGAAGCCGATGCCGTAAAAGCCAATGGCTCATTAGTGGTAGGTGCAGGCTGTGGAACCACTGTATATGCTACCATACAACTTTATGCCAAAGGAGATAGCATACATTCCTATAATTGGACAGACAACATAGCTGGCAGCCCAACTTTCAATACTATATTCAAAGGAAAATACAGTTGGCAATTCTTTGGGGTGCCAGTGCAAAGTATAGTTGCAGACCCCACTTTCTATGGAGGATTTCTTCGAGAATATGATGAGTCGAAAAATATGACTGGCACTGCTGGAATTGTAAATGGTTCCTATTACAACAAATGGATAGACTTGGAAAATAGTAGTGTGCTTAATGCTTTCAAAGGATATGAAGTTACTCAGGATACTAAAACCACTTATACAATAAAAGGGAAATTGATGTTGTGTAGCCAAGAGATTACACTCACCCGTCGAGCAGCATTGGTAGTGGGTAGCACAGATGCCTCTATCGAAAACAAACGATACGGTCTGGGACAAAACGTAGTTAGTAATTCCTTTACAGCAGCTATACCTATTGATCAGATTGATTTCAATTCTGTAAAGTATGATGGAGTTGTTGTAGATAATACTTCGGGTACGTATGTAGAAAAAACAGTTTATCTCTACAATACAGGATCTTTCGGTGAATGGACTATAGGCACTTCGAACACTGAAATAGCTACAGCAGGGACATACCGAGCCATACCGAGTAACACTGCTGGTGCTGTATATACACAAATACCATCAATGCAGGGCTTTCTATTGAGACACCTCAAGGTAGATAACACTTACGGAACAGGCACTGGTAAAGATATCAAAATGACGCTTCCCTACAATAAACTAGTTAAGAATGATAAACCTCAAACGGCACCCAAAGCTCAACTTAGCTATTTGGAAATGAATCTGAAAGGAAGTAAGACTATCGATCAACTTTGGTTGTTCTCTCAGGTTGGCACATCTTCTGCTTTCGACAATGGTTGGGATGGGCGCAAGTTCTTTGGAAGATCAGCTGCATATCTCTTTGCTCTTAGCGATGCTGGTAATATGCAAGTGAATACCACTGACAATTTGATTGGAACACGCATAGGTTTTGTACCTGATGGTTCAAAAACCTATGAAATGACTATCCGAAAATCGAATTTGGGAGAATACAGTTCACTATACCTTGCAGATTTGAGTAATGGACAGGTTACTGAACTGAGAGATGAGCTAACAGCTTACCAGTTCACATCAACTGGTCAGAGTGGAAAGGATGAACAACGTTTCCGCATAGTGGCCAACCCTGATGCCACCACCTGGAAAGATAATGTTTATCTGAATGCCTATAGTGAAGAAAAGAATCTGTACTTAAGTAACTGGACCAACCAAATTGGTAGTCTGTCTCTTTATGATATGAGTGGACGCAAACTGATAGAGTTTGAAATTCCAGCCCTTATTCAAAAAGTAATACCTGTTAACCTTGAAAGGGGAGTCTATGTGATACAACTGCATGCCGGCGAAAACCAATTCAGTACAAAATGTATCATACGATGAAAATAGCGGTAGTTAATTACGAACTAAAGAACCAAACTAACAAAAGAGAAAAGTCAATATAATGAAAAACAATAAAATCAATACTGTCATTTTGGTATTGCTAAATCTGAGTTTCATTGCCGGATTTTCGTACGTATTGTTTAATGGTGGGTTGGAAAAAATACTCAACACTGACAAGAATAAGTTCCAACCGGTTGCAGCTTATATAATATCAATTGATAAGTCGATTCCTTCATCGAATCAATTTCCTCGTCAAAGTATGAAAAGGACAAAGATACGGAGTTTTGTTGATAACAATCAGGGAGACAATACCATACCAGCAGCTTCCAACTTAGAGTCTTTTTACGGGAGTAAGTCCAAATCACGTAAGGGCACACGAGGTTTGTCGTCTTCTTCCGCAGCAAACGAATTGATAGATATGGATGATCGACTATCAATTTCAAATCTTTCAGGGGAACCAACAATATACGCAGGGTCTAGGCATGGTGGAATAGGTGATTCGGAAGGGGCAACTAATTCAGGTATTATGCCTTTTACTGATGGAATAAGCACTTTACCTCGAGCATCCGCACCACGTGGGCCAGGGAATTCAATACTTATCGACCCGCAGACTGATCCAGTGGAAAGGAAACGAATTCCAGTTGGTGAAGGATTGGGAATCATGCTATTGTTTGCTGCCGCTTTCAGTATAATAAAAAATTTTCGAAGTAGAGTGTTGTAATCAATTCATGATTGTGTAAAGTGGGAATTTGTTAATGTAATTATCAAAACAAACGAATAAATAAAGGTCAATATTTAAAATGTCAAAGTATCTGCTGAAAAGCGGTTTATGAAAGATATAACTTTGGCATCTGTTTTAATCAAAAAGAGGCTGTTCGGAATTTCCGAACAGCCTCTCTTGAGTATAAATTATGATTTCTCTTATTGTTATATTTATTACTTTCCTCATTTTCTTCCAATCTTCCCCAAAAATTTCATTTTTCATGGTTAATTTCATTTGAGTAGCTATAAAATTCTATCAAAAAACTGCTTTAGAGCATGTTTTTTGGATATTCCATATACAGGTTTCGTAATTTCCGATATTTCAGAATGACATAAAAATAGACAAATAGATTGCAGAATGATAGTAAATATCAGTTTGTAGTTTCATATTGTTTTAGAATGATATTTATATATGACATAAAGATATTTTTATGTTTGTATCTCAATCATTGTGATTAATTTTGCATCGTAAATAAATCATAAAGATTTCAATTCTGCATATGCGGTGTCATAATGATATTTTAATGTAGTTTGTGAGTCTGAAAAAACAATTCTTAAACAATTAATTTTATTAAAAAAACAAGTATGAAAAAGATGAAAATTTTCGCAATTGCCATTGTTGCAATGTTATCAACGAGTATGAATGCGCAGTTTTCGGTTGCTACCGACTTAGTAAGTAATTATGTATGGCGCGGTGTTCAGCAAGATTTAACTAATACGAAGGGTACTCCCAATATCCAACCTTCTATTTCCTATGCCATCGGTAAATTTACAATTGGTACTTGGGGTTCGTATGGGATATTAGGTAGTGTAAAGGAAGTGGATTTATATGCAAGTTATGCAATCTCCGATTTATTTTCGGTTACAGTAACTGATTATAACTGGAATTTTAGTCAGAGTTATTTTGCGTACGGAACAGGCACCGACCATGTATTGGAGGGTTCTTTAAATTATGCAGGAGTGGAAGCATTTCCATTGAGTGTTTCGCTAAACACTATGTTTTACGGAGCTGATAAGAAATCTGATGGAAGTCAAGCATATTCTACTTATATTGAATTAGGGTATCCAATTTCGGATAATACCAAATTGTTTTTGGGTGGTTCGCTTGGCGAAAGTGGAAACTATGGAACAACTGGTTTGGGTTTGACCAATATCGGTTTAAAAACAAGTAAATCTATAGAGATTACAGATAAATTTAGCTTGCCAGTTTTCGGAGTGTTGGGAGTAAATCCAACTGCAAAAGATGCGTTCTTAGTTTTTGGGATAACATTATAAAATACTTATATATAATAATATAGGTTTACAAATACAAAATAAAATTTAAAGAATATGAAAAAAATTGAAGCAATTATCAGGAAATCCGTATTCGAAGAAGTTACCGAAGCACTTCATGGAGTAGGTATTGATTTTTTTACTTACTGGGATGTAACAGGAGTTGGAAACGAGAAATCTTCTGCAATATACAGGGCAACGGTGTATGAAACAAGATTGATTGAAAGACGTACTATATCATTTGTTTGTCGCGATAAGTTTGTCGACGCAGCTACAGACGCAATTGTAAAATCGGCACAGACTGGCGAAATGGGAGATGGAAAAATATTCATTTCAACTATTGATCAATCAGTTCGTATTCGTACAGGCGAAAAAGGTCCTGAGTCACTATATATAAAAGAGTAATAACGAAAAAAAAACATACATTATGGATATTACAACATTAGCAGCGAGCGTCGATACTTTTTGGATTCTCATTACAGGCGCATTGGTATTTTTTATGCAAGCAGGGTTTGCATTGGTGGAGGCAGGTTTTACCCGCTCTAAAAATACAACCAATATTTTGTTTAAAAATTTAATGGATTTCTGCATAGGTTCAGTTGGTTTTTGGATTATTGGTTACGGTATTATGTTTGGATCAGGAAATGGGTTCTTTGGAGCTTTTGAATTTGGAGCTGATGTAAATCATGCTCCAGCTGGAATTCCTAATTTAGCATTTTTCTTTTTTCAATTAGTTTTTGCAGCTACTGCAGCCACTATTGTATCTGGAGCAATGGCTGAACGTACAAAATTCGTTTCATATTTAGTTTACAGTGCAATCATTTCATTAGTTATTTACCCTGTTTCAGGTCACTGGATTTGGGGTGGTGGTTGGTTGTCGCAATTAGCAGTGCCTTTCCACGATTTTGCAGGTTCTACTGTAGTTCACTCATTAGGAGGTTGGTTAGCTCTAACTGGTGCTATAGTACTTGGACCACGTATTGGTAAATATAAAAATGGTAGAGTGAATGCAATTCCAGGACACAGCCTTGTGTTAGGTGCATTAGGTGTATTTATTCTTTGGTTGGGTTGGTTTGGTTTCAATCCAGGCTCTACATTAAATATTTCAAGTAGTTCTGAATTAGTCGCTAATATTTTCGTAACTACCAATGCGGCAGCAGCTACTGGAGGTATTGCTACTTTGATTATAACTTGGTTTAGATATGGTAAGCCTGGATTAAGTATGTCGCTGAATGGTGTTTTGGCTGGTTTAGTAGCTATTACAGCAGGTTGCGATGCAGTAACTCCTGGAGCAGCCATGTTAATTGGTTTAATGGCTGGTACTTTAGTTGTATTTGCAGTAGAATTCTTAGATAAAATTGTAAAAGTAGATGATCCAGTAGGAGCTGTTTCAGTTCATGGTATTTGTGGCGCATTCGGCACATTGGCTGTTGGTTTATTTGCAAAAGATGGCGGTTTATTCTATGGTGGTGGAATAGGTCTTCTTACTACCCAAGCAATCGGAGTTATTTCTGTAGCCGCATGGGGTATTGGAACTGGATTTATATTATTCAATATAATTAAATATACAATGGGATTACGTGTTACTAAAAAAGAGGAAGAAAACGGTTTGGATTATTACGAACACGGAGAAAGTGCTTATAATTGATCAAAATAGTTTATGACAAACGGCAGTATTTTAATTTTAATACTGCGTTTGTTGTTTGGATGAAGCAAATTGAATATTTATTAGTTTTATTTAGTTTGGGTATATTTTTAAAGTTTAAGGTATGCTTATATATACAGCTTACAAACTATCGTGTGTTTTTAGTTTTATTGTTTCAGACAGGTTATTTCGGAATGAAATAGCCTGTCTTCTTTTAAATTTTCAATGTGTCTATATGATGTATATACATAATTAAATGTGACATAAAAATGTTATATACTAATTAAGACTAACAAAATAACAGTAAAAACAGATAAAGAATATCAAAACGTTTTGTGAATTCAAATTTTTTATTTAATTTTGTATCGCAATTTATAAACAGGCATATTTAAAGCAGTCGGATGATGAATTAGGAGATAGTATAGAATATGAAAAGTTGAATATACGAATCAAAAGAAAATAAATTTTTAAAATATAATATGAAAAAAATTGAAGCAATTATCCGAAAATCAAAATTTGAAGATGTTAAGCAAGCACTATATGATGTTGATATTGATTGGTTTTCCTATTGGGATATCACAGGATTAGGAAAGTCTACCGAAGAACAAGTAGTTCGTGGTCAGGTTTTTAAGTCTGGATACATCCAAAGAAGAATGATTTCCATAGTGATTCGGGATGTTAATCTTGAAAAAACGGTGAATGCAATACTTAATTCGGCTTGGACGGGTGAAACTGGTGATGGGAAAATTTTTGTTTACGATATTGAAGAAACCTATCGTATTCGTACAAAAGAGTCTGGCCCAGGAGCGCTTTACAACAAAGAAGTGATTGAGTAGAAGCCCCCTAAATCCCCCAAAATGTGACTTGAAGACTTTTACTGTATATGTTCATTAAAAATAAATAATTGGCGAATTGTTTCCTGTATTTGCATTATTTAGAGTATTTGTCTCATTAGCATTCGTATGTGCTAATATAGTTCTATGATTTTGTTAGTTAGTACTATTATTTCAATAAATTAAACAACATGATAAAAATATATATATCCCTTATAATCAGCTTTTTAATGCTATCTGTTTCGAGCTTGTCTGCTCAAACAACTCAGGTTTCAACTATTGACTCAGGCGATACAGCTTGGATGGTGGTGGCTACTGCTCTTGTTCTTTTTATGTCTATTCCTGGACTTGCACTTTTTTATGGCGGCTTGGTTCGTCGCAAAAATGTACTGAACGTATTTATGCAAGTTTTTATTTTAGTTGCTGTTATCAGTGTTGAGTGGGTTGTAATAGGTTATAGTAATGCCTTCGGCTCGAGTTCAATAGACTGGTTGAAACCATATTTTGGAGGTTTCGACTGGATGTTCCTGAATAATATCAATTTAAGCGATTTGAGTCCGTACTTTATTTCTCATTCTCAGACAGCCGCTGACGGTTCGGCTATAGGAACCATTCCGCATATATTGTTCATTATGTTTCAGGGCATGTTTGCAGTTATTACTCCTGCACTTATTATTGGAGCTTTTGCTGAAAGAATTAGCTTCAAAGGTTTTTTGGTTTTTTCGCTCTTGTGGTCTGTTTTAATTTACAATCCTGTTGCGCATTGGGTTTGGTCGGGCGATGGTTGGTTGTTCAAATTGGGAGCGCTTGATTTTGCAGGAGGAACCGTTGTGCATATCAATGCAGGAATTGCTGCTATAGTTACGGCTATTCTGCTTGGAAAACGCCGCGATTATAAAGGTCATGCTCTACCACCTCACAATATCACCTACGTGGTAATGGGTGCTGCTATGCTTTGGGTAGGATGGTTTGGATTTAATGCAGGAAGCGGTTTAGCGGCTGATGGTTTAGCAGCCAATGCGTTGATGGTAACTCATGTAGCGGCTGCTGCTGCGGCATTGACTTGGGCTGTGCTCGATTGGCTTATTGATAAGCGACCAACTATTGTAGGAATCAGTACGGGGGCGGTAGGTGGTTTGGTTGCCATTACACCAGCTGCGGGTTTTGTTGGAATACCTGGTGCCTTGGTAATTGGGATAGTTGTATCGTTAGTGTGTTTTGCAATGGTGGCTTATGTCAAACCGAAATTAGGTTACGATGATTCCTTGGATGCTTTCGGTGTTCATGGTGTTGGAGGTATTGTAGGTGCTATTTTGACGGGTGTTTTAGCTACTCCATTTGTTCAGTCAAGTTATTCTGGAGCGATTTATGGAAACTTTCATCAGCTTTGGATTCAATTATTAGCTGTAGGAGCTACTATTTTGTTCTCGGGAATTGGTACGTATATTATTTTCAAAATTACCGATAAATTGGTCGGTGTGAGAGCCACCGATAAATCTGAAGCTATTGGCCTAGACGAGACTCAACATGGCGAAACAGCTTATACAAATTTTGATTAATAAAATAGAATGTCAGTTTTTAGATAAACACGAATAGTGTAAGAGTTTTGTACATTATTCGCGTGTTTTTAGTTTTATTGTTGCAGGCAGGCTACTTCGTGATGAAATAGTCTGTCTATTTTTAAAATATCTTTTCTATATTTTGTACATTTGTAGCCAAATATCTGTATTCCGTATTTTTGTTATGAGAATATGTTATAAAGCATAAATCACGATTTATTATAATCTTTAGTATTTGGTATAGTAAATAAGAACTGAAAGTAAAAGACCTAATATAATTACAAAATGATATATAAATAGCAAATATAGTAACAGAATTTATATTTTACTATATTGTTTTTAAAAAATCAGATATAGTCTTGGTCGTAAATGACACTTTTACTATTTTTGTATCGAATAAATAGCAATTAGTCAGGATAATTGCTCAAAACAGTGAATAAAGTTAAACAAATAATCCATAAATATAACAATTATGTCATCATTAAGATTTAAAGCAGTAGAAGAAGCTTTTAAGAGAAAAGCACTTTGTGTTACTCCGCCATCGAAATATACTTCTGATTATTTCGGAAAATATGTTTTTAATAAAGTTACCATGGCAAAATATCTTTCAAAAGATACCATGAAAGCTTTGAAAAATGTAACTGATAAAGGTGCAACATTAAATCTTGCAATAGCTGACGATGTAGCGGCAGGAATGAGAATGTGGGCTATGGAATTGGGGGCGACTCACTATACACACTGGTTTCAGCCATTGACTGACGGAACAGCCGAAAAACATGATTCATTTATTGATTATGCTGGTGCTCCTGGTGAGGCTATTATCGAGGATTTCTCAGGAAAACTCTTAGCTCAACAAGAGCCCGATGCTTCTTCATTCCCGAATGGTGGAATTCGTAGCACATTCGAGGCACGTGGTTATACCGCTTGGGATCCTTCCTCGCCCGCTTTTGTGGTGGACGATACTTTGGTAATTCCAACAATTTTCATCTCTTATACGGGTGAATCACTTGATTTAAAAGCACCATTGTTGAAATCTATAAATGCTGTAAATAATGCTGCGACTGCGGTTTGTCAATTATTTGACCCCAATGTAAAAAAGGTAATTGCTTATTTGGGCTGGGAACAAGAGTATTTTTTGGTGGACGAAAGTTTGTATGCAACGCGTACCGATTTAATGTTGACTGGACGTACATTACTTGGACACGAATCAGCTAAAAACCAACAATTAGATGATCATTATTTTGGCTCAGTACCAAGTCGTGTAGCTGCTTACATGAAAGATATAGAGTTTGAGGCATATAAATATGGTATTCCTGCTAAAACACGCCATAACGAAGTGGCTCCTAACCAGTTTGAGTTAGCTCCTATTTATGGTGAGTGTAACTTATCGGTGGATCAAAACCTCTTGATGATGTCTATTATGAAAAAAGTGGCTCGTCGACATAGTTTTCGTTTGTTGTTACACGAAAAACCATTTGCAGGCATCAACGGTTCAGGGAAACACAACAACTGGTCGTTGGGAACAGATACTGGTGTTGGTTTATTTACTCCAGGTAAAACTCCAGAGGAGAACTTGCTGTTTGTTACATTTCTGACTACAACTCTGATGGCTGTATACAAACACAATGCACTTTTGAAAGCATCGATTATGACTGCTCAAAATGCACACCGTTTGGGAGCTAATGAAGCACCACCTGCAATTGTATCAGCATTTTTAGGTACTCAACTTACTGCTATTCTCGATAAATTGGAAAATAGTTCAATTGAAGAAGCCATCATAGTGGATGCCAAAAAGAAACTTTTATTAGGTATAGCTCATATTCCAGAAGTGTTTTTAGACAATACCGATCGTAACCGTACTTCTCCATTTGCTTTCACTGGAAATCGTTTTGAGTTCCGTGCCGTAGGTTCTTCGGCCAACTGCTCATCGGCTATGGCTACTTTAAATACAGCTGTGGCAGCACAACTGATTGATTTTAAAACCAAGGTTGATGCTGAAATGGAAGCCGGAATTACCAAAGAAAAAGCAATTTTTGATGTAATTAAATCTTATATCAAAGAGTCGAAACCTATCCGTTTTGATGGTAACGGTTATAGTGATGAGTGGAAAGTGGAAGCTGCAAAACGCGGTTTGGATTGCGAAACATGTGTTCCCGAAATTTATAAAGCATATACTTCAAAATCATCAGTTGAGCTTTACACATCGACTGGTGTACTTACCGAAAAAGAATTACATGCCCGTAACGAAGTGAAATGGGAAACTTATACCAAAAAAATTCAGATTGAAGCACGTGTGTTGGGCGATTTAGCACAGAACCATATCATTCCGATTGCAACTCGTTATCAAAGTTTTTTATTGGATAATGTTACTAAAATTAAAATCGTATTTAGTGGAGAACAAGCTGATAAATTAGGAGCTTTGGATACAGCATTAATCATTGAAATAGGAGAACGAATTGCAGCTATAAAGAATGCAGTAGACGATATGATAGATGTTCGTAGACAGATTAATAAGATAGACCATATTTACGACAAAGCTATTGCTTACCACGATAAAGTGTTGCCTTATTTTGATACCATTCGCTATCATACTGATAAATTAGAATTAATTGTCGACGACGAAATGTGGACTTTACCAAAATATAGAGAATTGCTCTTTATTAGATAATAATCCAAATTGACATCCTTATTTTTCGAGATAGTGGAAGACTAAAACAGTGTTCTTCCACTATTTTTTTTTCTCATTTCAACAATAAAACTAAATCCATAATCTGATTCTAAGAGTTTTGGATTAAAAAACTAAAAATATTATGCGTTCGAACCAATTAAAAATTGATGAATACGAGCAGAATTCGCTGTACTCAATAAATAACGAACACGATGCTTGTGGTGTAGGCTTAATTTTAAACCTTTTTGGCGAAAAATCTCACGAAATAGTTGAGAAAGGCTTACAGGTTCTCGAAAATATGGTGCATCGCGGTGCCGAAAGTGCCGATAATAAAACTGGAGATGGTGCGGGCATTTTAGTACAAATTCCTCACGAATTTATTCTCCTTCAAGGAATTCCTGTACCTGCTAAAGGAAAATATGGAACTGGTTTGGTGTTCCTCCCCAAAGATAGCAAGCAATCAGAACTTTGCTTGAATGTTATCAAAGAACATGTTGAGAAAGAAGGACTTCAACTTCTTACTGTTCGTGATATACCTGTCAATAGCGATATTCTGGGACAAATTTCTATCACTACCGAACCTCAAATCAAACAAGTTTTCATTACGGGTGGAAGTTCACAACAAGATTTGGAGCAAAAGTTATACATCGTCCGCAAAAAGATTGAAAAATCAATTTTAAAATCAAATATTGCCAAAGATCGTAGTTTCTACATCGTTAGCCTTTCCACTAAACAAATGGTTTATAAGGGGATGCTTACTTCTCTTCAACTTCGGGAATATTTCCCCGATTTATCAAATGAAAATTTTACAAGTGGAATTTCGTTGGTGCACTCGCGTTTTAGTACCAACACTTTCCCCACTTGGGATTTGGCACAACCTTTCCGCCTGTTAGGTCACAATGGTGAGATTAATACCATTCGAGGCAATCGTCAGTGGATGGAGTCGCGCGAAAGTGTCTTAAAATCAGATATTTTAGGTAATTTAAATGATTTATACCCCATCGTCCAGCCCGGAATGAGCGATAGTGCTTCTTTGGATAATGCGTTGGAATTTTTGATAATGTCAGGCAAAAGTTTACCTCATGCCATGGCCATGTTAGTACCTGAAAGTTGGAATAAGAAAAATCCAATTTCGGATAATCTACGTGCATTTTACGAGTATCATAGTACTTTTATGGAACCTTGGGATGGCCCTGCCACTTTGTTGTTCAGCGATGGTAGATATGCAGGTGGAATGTTGGATCGAAATGGTTTACGTCCTGCTCGTTACCTCATTACGCACGATAATATGATGGTTATTGCCTCCGAAACTGGAACTATAGAATTTGATGCTGCCCGCATTAAGACTAAGGGTCGGTTGAAACCTGGCAAAATGATTATGGTTGATACTGAAGCAGGTCAAATTTATTATGATAACGAACTTAAAGAAAGCTTAGCCAATGACTTCCCATATCGCGATTGGTTAAATAAGAATTGTGTTGACATTGATACGATCTCATCAGGTCGCAGTGTTAAAAATGATTTGAATAATTATCACACTTTGCTGGCAGCTTTTGGCTATTCTACCGAAGATATTGAGCGATTGATTATTCCCATGGCCAATGATGGTTATGAGCCTACTTCATCGATGGGGAATGATGTAGTTTTGTCCGTTTTTTCTGATAAACCACAACGTTTATTCAATTATTTCCGCCAACAGTTTGCGCAAGTTACCAATCCGCCCATTGATCCTATACGTGAAGAATTGGTAATGTCGTTGACTGGATACATTGGTTCGGTGAATCAGAATTTGCTCGAACCTGCCCGCGAAATCTGTAAAATGGTAAAACTGAAAAGTCCAGTTCTTACCAATGCGGAGTTTGATATCCTGAGTAATTTAAGTTATAAAGGATTCAATACCATTTCATTACCGATGTTATTTAAACCTAATAGTGGTTCTGCTGGTCTTGAAAAAGCCATTCAAAAACTATGTCTGTCAGTTGAAAAAGCTGTAGATGATGGTAAAAACTACATTGTTTTGAGCGATCGTGGAGTTGATGCAGATCATGCTCCTATTCCATCGTTGCTGGCTGTTTCTGCCGTGCATTTATATTTGGTGCAGAAAAGGAAACGTATGCAAATTGATATAGTTGTGGAATCGGCCGAACCTCGTGAAGTGATGCACTTTGCACTTCTTTTTGGTTTTGGTGCCAATGCCGTAAATCCATACATGGTTTATGCCATTATCAACGACAAAATTAAATCGGGCGACATTTCGATGGATTTCGATACAGCATTGAAACATTATATCAAAGCAGTAAACAAAGGATTATTGAAAGTTTTGTCGAAAATGGGTAACTCAACACTTCGTAGTTATCGGGGTGCTCATATTTTTGAAGCCATTGGAGTTTCGTCGAATTTATTGGGCAAGTATTTCAAAGGAATCTCTTCTTCTATCGAAGGAATAGATATTGATGATATTGAAAGAGAAGTAATTACTCCTTTCATCTCTGCTTTTTTCCCGAATGAAGGAGATGATGTTTCTCAGTTGAAAAATTTGGGTCATTACGCCTATCGGGTCGATGGGGTCGATCATGCTTGGAATCCGGAAACAGTAGCTCGTTTGCAAATTGCCACTCGGACCAATGATTACCAAAAATTTAAAGAATATATTAAGGCAGTTGATGAGAAAGCAAGTCCAATTTTTATACGTGATTTAATTGATTATAAGCAAAATCCTATTGATATTGATGAGGTTGAACCTGTTGAAAATATCATGAAAAGGTTTGTAACTGGTGCAATGTCCTATGGTTCAATAAGCCGCGAAGCCCACGAGGCGATGGCTATGGCTATGAATTTGATAGGCGGTAGGAGCAATACTGGTGAAGGTGGCGAAGATCCCGAACGTTATAAAAAACGCGAAGATGGACTCAGTACGCGTAGTGCAATCAAACAAGTTGCGTCTGGTAGATTTGGCGTTACTGCTGAGTATTTGATGAATGCCGATGAAATTCAAATCAAAATTGCACAGGGCGCAAAACCTGGCGAAGGTGGTCAACTTCCTGGTCATAAGGTAGATAAAATTATTGCAAAAACCCGACATTCAATACCCGGAATTTCGCTGATTTCACCTCCACCACATCACGATATTTATTCTATTGAGGATTTGGCTCAGTTAATTTTCGATTTAAAAAATATCAATCCCAAAGCTGTTATCAGTGTGAAATTGGTTTCTGAAACAGGTGTTGGAACCATTGCTGCTGGAGTAGCCAAAGCCAAAGCGGATCTTATTTTGATAAGTGGAGCCGAAGGTGGAACGGGTGCAAGTCCTTCAAGCTCAATTAAACACGCAGGTTTACCCATGGAAATCGGTTTGGCCGAAACTCAGCAAACTTTGGTTTTGAACAACTTACGTGGACAAATAAGGCTGCAAGCCGATGGTCAATTAAAAACAGGACGCGATATTGTGATAACCGCCATGTTGGGTGCTGAGGAATATGGTTTCGCAACCAGTGCGTTATTGATTTTAGGTTGTGTTATGATGCGTAAATGTCACTTGAATACTTGTCCGGTAGGTGTTGCAACTCAAGATGAAGTTTTGCGTAAGCATTTTACAGGGAAACATGAGTATTTAGTTAATTTCTTTCGATTTATTGCACAAGATGTTCGCGAACATTTAGCTCAATTAGGATACAGAAGTCTTGATGAAATTATTGGTCATTCCGAATTACTTGTTCGAAAGAATGTAGAAGGTAGCTCAAAATTAAAAAAGGTTGATTTATCAAAAATTTTATTCGTTCCTAAGAACAATGAAAATTTACAATTACGTCATCATACTCTTCAGGATCACAAAATTGATAAAGTGCTCGATCATGAATTAATCAAAAAATCACTACCTGCATTGGATTTGTGTATGCCGGTGGAAATGAAATATAAAATTAAAAATACCGATCGTACCACGGGAGCAATGCTTTCTGGCGAGATTGCCAAACGTTATGGGCAAGTAGGTTTGCCAACTGATACTATCAAGGCCTATTTTGAGGGTTCAGCAGGTCAAAGTTTTGGTGCTTTTTTAAGTAAAGGTGTTTATTTTGAACTGAATGGCGAGGCCAATGATTATGTGGGAAAAGGACTTTCGGGTGGAAAAATAGTATTGATTACGCCTAAAGAAAGTACTTTCGAAGCCAAAGACAATATCATTGCCGGAAATACCATTCTTTATGGTGCTACATCGGGCGAGATGTACATAAATGGGGTAGTCGGCGAGCGTTTCTGTGTGCGTAATTCAGGGGCAACGGCCGTAGTAGAAGGAGTGGGTGATCATTGTTGCGAATATATGACCGGCGGACGAACCGTGGTTTTAGGAGCCACAGGTAGAAATTTTGCTGCCGGAATGAGTGGTGGAGTGGCTTACGTGTATGATGAAATTGGAAATTTTGATTATTTCTGCAATATGGAAATGGTTGAACTTTCGCTTATTGAGGATAGCCACGACAACAAAGAACTGAAAAATTTGATCGAGAATCATTACAAATATACCCAAAGCGAATTGGCTAAAAAGATGCTCGACAATTGGAGTGAATATGTTGACAGATTTATAAAAGTTGTTCCTATCGAATACAAAAAAGTATTGCAGGAAGAAAAAATGGAAGCTATCAATAAAAAGATTGCACAAGTTGAACGCGATTATTAATTTAGTAATGAGAATAAAATAATGTCGTATTAAAAATCTTATAATTTATTGATAATCATCTACTTCATAAATAGTAAATGGTAAATTAATAAATGGTAAATAATTAGATATTTTGCTTTTCCAAAGTTTAGAAACTTTGGAAAAGTTTTTAAACAATAAAACAATTATGGGAAATCCAAAAGCATTTATAAGTATATTACGTAAAGATGCAGGTTATCGTCCTGTCAATGAACGTATTTACGATTTCGGAGAAGTTGAACAAACATTAAATAGAGAAGACCGAAAATTACAGGCTTCGCGTTGCATGGATTGTGGCATTCCGTTTTGTCATTGGGCTTGTCCGCTGGGCAATAAAATGCCCGAATGGCAGGATTTAATTTACAAAGGAAAGTGGAAAGAAGGAGTCGAATCGCTTCATGAAACAAACAACTTTCCTGATTTTACCGGACGTATTTGTCCTGCTCCTTGCGAAAAGTCTTGCGTCTTGGCTTTGCACGACTCGCCAGTAACTATTCGCGAAAACGAAGCTGCAGTTACTGAAGTTGCCTTTACCGAAGGAATGATAGTGGCTCGTCCACCTAAGACACGAACTGGGAAAAAAGTGGCAGTAATAGGCTCAGGACCTGCCGGTTTGGCTGCTGCTCAGCAATTGAATCGCAAAGGGCATCTTGTAACTATTTTTGAAAAAGACAACAGTCTTGGAGGATTATTGCGGTATGGTATCCCCAATTTCAAATTGAATAAGAATGTAATCGACAGACGCTTGGCTCAGTTGGATGAAGAAGGTATCATTTTCAAACCAAATTGTGAGGTTGGAAAAGATATTGCTGGACAAAAAATAATGAAAAATTTCGATGCGGTTTGTATTGCTATCGGAGCTGGCGAAGCTCGCGATATTAAACCGCAGGGAAGAGAGCTGAATGGAATTCATTTTGCTATGGAGTTTTTGAGTCAACAAAACAAATTAATCATGGGTGAAACTGTTTTGGAAAATGAAATTATCAATGCCAAGGGTAAGCACGTACTTGTGATTGGTGGCGGTGATACTGGCTCCGATTGTGTAGGGACTTCCATCAGACAAGGTGCTGTAGAAGTAACTCAAATAGAGATTTTACCTCAACCTCCTGTTGGTAAAAACCCAGATACTCCTTGGCCTTACTATCCCAATATATTAAAAACATCGAGTTCGCATCTCGAAGGTTGCGAACGTCGTTGGAGTCTGAATACGAATCAGTTCAATGGCGTTAATGGCAAGGTTACCGAAGTTTTAGTGGAAGAAGTGGAATGGACGAAAGATGAAAATAGGAAATTCGTGATGGTTACGACTGGAAAAACTGATTTGATTAAAGCAGATTTGGTGTTTTTAGCGTTGGGATTTGTACATCCAGTACATGAGGGCTTGCTTACGGAATTAGGTGTAAAACTTGATGCCCGAGGGAATGTAGAAACGAATAAAGAAAGTAAAAGTAGCGTTGCTAAAGTATTTGCAACCGGTGATGCCGCTATTGGTGCAAGTTTAGTAGTTCGTGCCATTGCATTGGGCAGGACTGTAGCCGAAGATATTCATAAATCATTGTTGGAGAATTAGAAAAAGCGCCGAAGGCAGAGGAATAGATAGATAAAGGCACAGGAGAAGGCAAAGGCAAAAAAAATACAATTTTAGTATTTACAATTTACTATTTAAAGAAAAAACCCTTAACTCTTTCAAATTCCAAATTCCAAATTCCAAACTCTTCAAACAACGCTAAACGCAAAACACTAAATAATAAATATATGTGTGGAATAGTATGTGCATTTGATATAAAAAGAGAACTCAACATTTTGAGACCTCAAGTATTAGCAATGTCAAAAAAGCTTCGTCATCGCGGACCAGACTGGTCAGGCGTATATGCCGACGACAAAGCCATTTTGGCTCATGAGCGACTTTCTATCGTCGATCCCGAAGCTGGTAAGCAACCTTTATTTAGCAAAGACGGCAAATTAGTTCTGGCTGTAAATGGCGAAATTTATAATCACTTGGAAATCAGGCGGTCATTCAAAGGAAAATATGAGTTTCAGACCAAATCCGATTGCGAAGTTATATTGGCATTGTATCGGGAGAAAGGTCCTAATTTCATGGAAGATTTGAATGGTATTTTTGCCTTCGCACTGTACGATATCGAAAAAGATGTCTATATGATAGGTCGCGACCATATTGGAATTATACCGCTATATCAGGGTTGGGACGCCGATGGAACCTATTATGTGGCTTCCGAGCTGAAAGCTTTAGAGGGCTATTGCGAGAAAATAGAAGAGTTTTTGCCGGGTCAATATTATTTAAGTTCCGATGAAAAACCTAGCTTGTGGTACAAACGTGAATGGGATGAGTATAGTGCTGTTAAGGACAACACTTCAGATATTGATGAGCTACGCGATGCTTTAGAAGCGGCAGTAGTAAGGCAATTGATGACTGATGTGCCTTATGGTGTGTTGCTCTCGGGCGGATTGGATTCTTCAATAATTTCGGCAGTTGCCAAAAAATATGCAGCCAAACGTATTGAAACCGGTAATACCGAAGATGCTTGGTGGCCACAGTTACATTCTTTCGCTGTTGGTTTGATAGGTTCGCCCGACTTGGCTGCTGCACGTAAAGTGGCTGATCATATTGGTACGGTGCATCACGAAATTCATTTTACGGTTCAAGAGGGTTTAGATGCTATCCGCGATGTAATTTATCATATTGAAACATACGATGTTACCACTGTTCGTGCCAGTACACCTATGTATTTGTTGGCTAGGGTTATCAAGTCGATGGGTGTGAAAATGGTGCTTTCGGGTGAAGGTGCCGATGAAATTTTTGGTGGTTACTTGTATTTCCACAAAGCACCGAATGCTGAAGAATTTCACAAAGAAACTGTTCGTAAACTAGACAAACTGCACTTATACGACTGTTTAAGAGCCAATAAATCGTTAGCTTCTTGGGGTGTTGAAGGTCGTGTGCCTTTCTTGGACAAAGAATTTATGGATGTAGCTATGCGATTGAATCCGCAAGATAAAATGGCTGGCAATGGAAAGATGGAAAAATGGATTTTGCGAAAAGCCTTTGAATCGTATTTACCCGAAAGTGTGGCTTGGCGACAAAAAGAACAATTCTCCGATGGTGTAGGCTATAACTGGATTGACAGTTTGAAGGAACTGACAAGTAAGTTAGTAACAGATGAGCAAATGTCCAAGGTAAATGAGAATTTCCCAATTAATCCACCTATGAACAAGGAAGAATACTATTATCGTACTATTTTCATGGAACATTTTCCTTCGGATGCTGCTTCAAGCTGTGTTCCTTCAGTTCCTTCGGTGGCTTGTAGCACGCCTATTGCATTGGAATGGGACGAAGCATTTAAGAAAAATGCAGACCCATCAGGTCGCTCAGTTTTGAGTGTCCATGAGCAGGCGTATAAATGAAATGAGTGGAGAATTGATAATTGAAAGTTGACAATGTTTTGTTTTCAATTCAAACTATTTTAATATTTAATAAACACCTTGTTTTCAGTTGTATTTGGCTGAAAATAAGGTGTTTGTTTTCTTTTGCTATTCCATTGGCTTTGAGTGAGAGTGGAAGAGAGGTTTTATAAATAAAAGATTAAAATACTTATTCAGTGATCTGATTATACTCCGAACTTTCGCTATCATTCACAAAATTACCCCAACTTTAATCTCGAGTTTTTGTTCTGATTTAAAGTCAGTTATAGTTATTAATTCTATATTCAGTGCTTCTTCAAGTTTACTGATAGTTTCAAATGTGAAGTTTTCTCTGCCTTTCAGCCATTTGTTAACTTGTTGTGGCGAAACATTAATTTTTATGGCTAATTCCTTTTGGCTTAATCCTCTATCTCTTATTACCCGCAGCACATTAAGAGCTACTTCCTGAGAGCGTTTTAGCCAATTTTTATTGTTGGTTCTAAATTCGGAGTCGTTATGCCATTTCGTTGGCACTTTTGAAACAACTTGCTGTAAATTATCTAAAATTTCATTTTTTGTCATGATTACTAATTTCAATATATTCATAATCATCCTCGTCAAGTAATTGAATCTCTTTGAGGTACAATTGCAAAGATAGCAATTATTTACATAAAAACAACTTATAAGTTTATTATATTCAAAAAATATCACTGTTTCCTAGTAAAGATATTTAGTTCCTTCGCTTCACTCAGGATGACAATACATTATGTTGATATAAGTAAGTAGGAGAGGTTGATTGGTGGCTTCGCCTCCAACCAACTCCCTCCTAAAAAGATAAAATGCTGACTGTCATTTCGAACGAAGTGAGAAATCTAAATGATAGAATTTTATAGGATAAATGTGAAAGAAAATATGATATTAGTTTTAATTATTCTCCTTTCATTTCATCCCCAATTCCAACCTCAAAAACCTTCCAGTTTCGCTACCACGATGTTTGGCAACTTCTTGCGGAGTTCCAGTACAAATTATTTTTCCACCTTCGCCACCGCCTTCTGGTCCAATGTCGATAATGTGGTCGGCTACTTTTATCACGTCCATATTGTGCTCAATGATAATCACCGTATTTCCTCTGTCGACCAATCGGTTGAGCACGCCCAGCAATACTCTTATATCCTCAAAATGCAGACCAGTAGTTGGTTCATCGAGTATATAAAGTGTTTTCCCAGTGTCGCGTTTCGATAATTCTGTCGATAATTTTACGCGTTGACTTTCACCTCCCGAAAGCGTAGTACTCGACTGACCCAGTTTAATATAACCCAGCCCGACATCCTGAATGGTTTTGATTTTATTCAAAATAGCAGGCTGATTTTCAAAAAACTCAACAGCTTGATTGATAGTCATATTCAACACATCGGCTATTGATTTTCCTTTGAAGCGTACTTCAAGCGTTTCTTTGTTGTAGCGTTTGCCATCACAACTTTCACAGGGTACATGCACATCAGGTAAGAAATTCATTTCTATGGATTTATATCCATTCCCACCGCAAGTTTCGCAGCGGCCACCAGCAGTATTAAACGAAAAACGTCCGGGTTTGTATCCTCTGATTTTCGATTCGGGTAAGGTAACGAACACATTCCGAATGTCCGAAAATACGCCGGTATAAGTAGCTGGATTGGAGCGTGGCGTACGTCCGATGGGCGATTGATTCACCTCAACCACTTTGTCGATATTGTCAATTCCTTCAATGCTTTCGTAAGGCAAAGGATCTTGCAACGAGCGATAAAAGTATTGACTCAGAATGGGTTGTAAAGTTTCATTGATTAAAGTTGATTTACCACTTCCCGAAACTCCCGTTACGCAAATCATCTTGCCCAATGGGAATTCAACATTAACTTTTTTCAGATTATTACCACTTGCTCCTTTTATACGGATGAAATTTCCATTTCCTGGTCTAATTTTATCGGGGATTACAATTTGTTTTTTCCCGTTTAAATAAGCAGAAGTAAGTGTGTCAGCTTTTAGCATTTCCTGTGGAGTTCCTGCAAATACTACTTCGCCACCATGTCGACCAGCCTTTGGTCCTAAATCCACCACATAATCGGCAGCCATCATCATATCCTTATCGTGCTCCACTACTATCACCGAATTACCAGTATCTCTGAGCTGTTTCAGGGAGCGAATCAGCCTTTCGTTGTCGCGTTGATGCAATCCAATGCTGGGTTCGTCGAGAATATACAACACGTTTACCAATTGCGAACCAATCTGCGTTGCCAATCTAATCCGTTGGCTTTCACCACCCGAGAGCGATTGTGAACTGCGGTTCAACGATAAATAATTTAAACCTACATCCAACAAAAATTGTAGTCTGGTTTTAATTTCTTTGAGAATTTCGGCTGCAATAATTCTTTGTTTGTCTGATAAATGAGGTTCTACATTGTTAATCCATTCGGTTAATTTAGCAATATCATACTCTGAAATCTCGGCAATATTCTTATCGTGAATTTTAAAATGGAGTGATTCCTTTTTCAGTTTTGCCCCATTACAATCAGGACATTTAATCTCCTTGGAGTATTGATTGGCCCATTTCTGCTCAGTAGCAGAGGCTGTATTTTCGCTTTGTATTTCTATATAGCTCAAAATTCCATCATAACTCAGGAAATAATTAGTGCCAACTGACTGATTTTTAATGTGTATCCGCTCGTCGGTGCCATTCATTATTTCGTTCATGGCATCTTCGGGAATATCACAAACCGATGTTTTTAATGTACATTCATATTTTTCAAGAATTGCTTCTATTTGCCAAAATATGGTGCTGCTTTTATGTTTCCCAAGAGGTGCTATTGCTCCAGCATAAATGCTCAATTTAGGGTTGGGAACAATCTTATCCATGTCAATTTTGTTCACAAATCCAAGTCCTTTGCAGGTTGGACAAGCACCATGAGGTGAGTTGAACGAAAAATTGTGAGGTGCAGGTTCATCGTACGAAATGCCACTGGTCGGACACATCAGCATTTTACTGAAAAACCTTGTTTTTTCGTTCTCCTTTTCGAGCAACATCACTATTCCACTTCCTTGATACATCGCTTTCTTCATCGACTCTTTCAGGCGGTTTCTATCTTTCTCGCTGACGATAAGCTTATCGATAACTACTTCAATATCATGAATTTTATATCGGTCTAATTTCAAATTGTGTGTCGCTTCACGAATTTCGCCATCCACCCGAACATGGATATAACCTTTTTTCCTTATTTGTTCGAATAATTCTTTATAATGACCCTTTCGTCCACGCACCAAAGGAGCAAGCAAAATAGTTTTTTTTCCTTCGTAATCTTTGATAATTAGATCTACGATTTGTTCCTCGGTATATTTAACCATTTTTTCGCCCGTAACATAGGAATAGGCTTCGCCAGCACGAGCATAAAGTAACCTCAAAAAGTCGTAAATTTCTGTGGTAGTGCCCACGGTAGAACGGGGGTTTTTATTGGTGGTTTTTTGTTCTATGGAAATTACCGGACTTAATCCCGTAATTTTATCCACATCGGGTCGTTCCATATTGCCCAAAAAACTACGGGCATAAGCTGAGAAAGTTTCTATATAGCGGCGCTGTCCTTCGGCAAAAATAGTATCGAATGCCAGCGATGATTTCCCGCTACCACTTAGGCCAGTAATTACGGTTAAGGCATTACGGGGAATCGTAACATCAATATTTTTTAGGTTGTGAACTCGGGCGCCGATTACTTCCACTTGTTCAATATTGTTGTCGATTGTTTTATTTTTTTTGACCAAAATTTGAGTATTTTTTAACTTGCAAAGATACGAATTTCTAAACGTGTGGGCAATCAATTTTGTTTATTTAGTTCTCTATAAGTTTTGTGGTTTTTCTTAAAGAATCAAGAATAAAGAATGAAGAATCAAGAATCAAGAATCAAGAATGAAGAATAAAGAATAAAGAATCAAGAATCAAGATATTTTCTTATTAACAGTTCTGTATGGGATTCTTTTTTGTTTCATTTTGAATTTTTGTATTTTTTCCGATTGTAAAATGAGCTACTTTTGCGATTGTCTTTTCATTTAGCATACAAATTCACACCTTTAATGCCCAATTTAATGAATCTCAAATTTTTAATCCTACTTTTAGTTTTTACTTCACTTTTAAACTTTATACTTTCGGCTCACAACTACCGTCAAGTTACAGTGAATCAATTAGAAACAGAGGGCAAAATTTGGGGAATTGATATGTCGCATCATCAATGTGATGTAGAATGGGAAAAATTATCGCAATACAAACCCAATTTTATATTTTTCAAGGCTACCGAGGGTTCTACGCATGTAGATACAAAATACAGTGAGAATTACGACAATGCCCGCAAACAAGGGATTATTGTGGGTACTTATCATTTTTTCTCCTACAAAAGTAGTGGCAAAGCTCAAGCAGATCATTTCCTGAGTGTGGCTAAATATAACGCTGGTGATTTACCCTTGGTTCTTGATGCTGAAAATGCCAGGTATATGCCTTCGCCAAAAATTGTAACCAAAGAATTGATTGATTTTATGGAAACCGTTACCCAAAAAACAGGCAAAAAATTGATTGTTTATTGTAACAATAAGTATTATAAACAATATCTCGAAGCTGAACTTAAAAACGAACATATACTTTGGATTTGTGATTTCCAAAAAGAACCTGACGGCGACTGGCATTTTTGGCAGGCTACCGATCAATTCAAAATTGCTGGTGTACGCGGAACAGTTGATTTCAATATCTTTAATGGCACGATACAAAAACTCACCGAATTGCTTTTTTAGAAACTGAATTTAATCCTATTATTCACTCCTCCTGATGAAATTTAATCGTTAAATTTTCCCCTATTGGGTTAATAAATTGAAAATATGGTAGAATTACATTTTCTAATTAAACCTTTATCATTTTTCTTTGTCGAAGGTTAGGTTGATTTATGCGTTCTACCGATTTTAGTTTTGTTTTCGGTTTCTGCCCACATTCAAATCATTTATAACATGTATAATTTGTTTTTACCTAATTTGTTTCAATATAAATTAGGTAGGATAGCTGTTTTGTGAATTCGGAAATCATATTTGGTTTCAATTAGATCATTTTAAAATTTTTGTAATGAGAAAAACTTTTTTTGTATTAATGCTTTCCCTCTGTATTGGTTTCCAGCTACTTGGTCAACATAGCGTTCAGTCTACAGTTTTCGATTCCGGCAATGGAATGGCTATCGAAATGGCCACTGTTCGTTTGTTGAAACAGAGTGATTCCACTTTGATTCAAGGTACACAGACCGATATGAAAGGCGGATTCTTATTGCCAAAGGTGAAAGCCGGTGATTATATTTTGGTAATTGGGTCGGTGGGCTATATTGAGCTAAAGATAAATATTAGCATGACTTCACGCGATTTGATATTGAAAAGTATTCAACTCAAAGAGAATGTGAAATTGTTGAAAGAGGTAGAAGTTAAGGGTACAGCAGCCCAATTAGTTGTAAAAGGAGATACGGTAGAATATAATGCGGCAGCTTTTAAGACGACTGAAAATGCAGCGGTTGAGGAATTATTGAAAAAACTTCCGGGTGTTGAAATAACTGCCGAAGGCAAAATTATGGTAAATGGTGAGGAAATTAAAAAAATAAGGGTGGACGGGAAAAAGTTTTTTAATGGCGACATTGAACAAGCTACCAAGAATTTACCTGCCGATTTGATTGATAAAATTCAGGTACTTGAACAAAAATCGGATATGGCTATGCTTACCGGTTTTGAAGATGGTGATACGGAGCGAATTATAAATTTTACCACCAAAGCTAACAGACGAAACGGTGTATTTGGAAATTTGAATGCTGGTGCAGGTATTGATAGAAATAATGATTTAAGATATGATGCCGGTGGCTCTATTAATTTAATGAATACCGATGCTCAAACTACCATTAATCTGGGACTTAATAACTTGAATAACTCTCGTAGCAGTCGAGGTCGTGGTTCATGGAGCGATGGTGCTAATGGTGGCATTTCTACTTTACAGAATATTGGCGTAAATAATAATACGATTTTAAATGAAAAACTTAAAATAGGGGGCAATGTTACATTAAACCATACTGATAATCTGAGTGAGACTTATAGCAACCGTACAAGTTATTTATCCGAAACAACATATAATGATATATCGAATCGAAAATCAGGCAATAATAAGTATGATATTAATTTAGATTTAGAAATGGAATGGAAAATAGATAGTGTAAATACCTTGATTTTTCAGCCCAATTTTGGCTATTCCAACACTGATTCGTATAATACCCGTAATTATTCATACCTTACGGCTAACGACTCTAGCAGTTGGGGCAATTCTAATAATAGCGGAATAAGTTCAAGCGTTTCGGGTGGTTTAAATGTGATTTACAATCGGAAATCAATCATTAAGAAGGGGCGGTCGTTTACTACCAGCATGAACTTAGGCTTTACACAGAGTGGCAGCGATAATTACAATTTTTCGAATAAATACACACCCATTTCTTTTAAACATGTCGACCAGTATTCAAATAATAAATCGGATAGGATCAATAGCAGTTTGCGGGTATCGATGGTGGAGCCGCTTTGGAACTTAAAAAACATGTTAGAATTAGCATTGCGTTTAAGCTCAAACAATACTGCATCCGAAAAGAATCAATATAGCATCGATAGCTTAGGGAATTATTCAATTTTTAATCCAGAATATAGTAATAATTTTGAAAATCGTTTTTATAAAGAAACTGTAGAATTAAATTATCGCTATAACGATAAGGATTACAATATTATGGTAGGTTTAAATGCAGAACCTTCGCAAACCCATAATTTACGAACCTATGGTAATGGTTTTGTTCGCGACACAACTTATGGCGTTTTCAATTTGGCACCTACTGCGCGCTTTCAGTTTAATTTTGGTAAAAAGAAATTTGCACGTTTCGACTATCGCGGTCGTACT
>JBBSCW010000007.1:0-35084 GCA_038249855.1 Bacteroidales bacterium | reverse complement strand
CATCAAAAATGGTTTGACATCATAGTCCTTTTCGAAAATTTGTTGATCACCACGTATAAATGAGGAGTTTGCAGGTTTTATATATATGATTCGCGTTGTTTTTTTCATGGCTATTTTTTAATATTTATATTGCAATTTGTGACTTATTAATGAAGTTGTATTTTCGGAACAAAAGTAGTAAATCATTTTCAAACTATTAACATAGCCAATGTTTGGTTTTATTTTTACTATAAATGTTTGAAAAAAATCAATCAGTATCTAATATTTCGACTAAAAAAAATGTTGTATCTTTGAGGCTCAAAATAAGACTCAATTTAAAATGAAAATTTTAATTACAGGATATTCAGGTTTTATAGGTGGTTATTTACAAAAAAGACTTGAAAATTCAACTCATGAATTAGTTTTAGCAGATATAACTAATGGTATTAATATTTGTGATTGGCAGCAGGTTAAAGTTATTGAAGCTGTTGATGTAATAGTGCATCTTGCTAATTTGACATTTGTTCCTGCGTCGTACGAAAATCCTAAAAAATTTTATGAAACGAACTATTTAAGCACTTTAAATATGCTTGAGTTGTGTCGAATAAACAAATCTCGGTTGATTTATTTTAGTTCATATGTCTACGGTCATCCTCAATATCAACCTATTGACGAACAACATCCGATTCAGGCATTTAATCCTTATTCACAAACCAAAGTTATTTGTGAAAGTCTCTGCGAAGGCTATAATCGTGACTTTAATGTGCCTATAACCATTTTTCGTCCTTTCAATGTTTATGGAACTGGGCAAAATCCTGATTTTCTGATACCATCAATTATTCAACAAGCAAAAAATGCCAAAATTACGATTAAAGATGATCGTCCAAAACGTGATTACATCAATGTTTTAGATATTGTAGAGGCCATTATTGCTGCTATTGAAACTGTACAGATTACAAACGAAATCCATACCTATAATTTAGGAACAGGGCTTAGTTACTCAGTAAGGGAAATAGTCGAAATAGTGCGTGGTTTTTTCAACTCAGAAATTGATTATCTTTGCACCAACGAATTTCGTCAGAATGACGTGTTGGATACAATTGCCGATATATCAAGGATAAAAAAAGAATTGAATTGGTCTCCTAAAATTACGATACGAGAAGGTTTAAAGAAAATGTTATAAATTAAACACTGAGAGATTAGTGTCTAAGAATGAAATAAATGAAGAATGTTTTAGTGACAGGTGCAGGTGGATTTATAGGTTCACATCTTACTGAATTATTAGTTGAAAAAGGCTATAATGTGAAAGCATTTGTGCACTATAATTCGTCCAATAAATGGGGCTGGCTTGATACGAGTTTTCTAAAAAGTAAAGTTGAAATAATTACAGGAGATATTCGCGATTACGATTCAGTTTTTGCAGCTATGCAAGGTTGCGATGCTGTTTTTCATTTGGCAGCATTAATTGGGATTCCTTATTCCTATGTTTCGCCACAGGCTTATATCAAAACTAATATTGATGGAACTTATAATGTGCTTCAAGCTGCCCGACAACTTGGACTTGAAAAAATAATGATAACTTCTACCAGCGAAACTTACGGTACGGCCCAATATGTTCCTATCGACGAAAAACATCCAATGGTGGGTCAGTCTCCTTATTCAGCCACTAAAATTGGAGCAGATCAGTTGGCTATCAGTTACTTTAAATCTTTTGATTTGCCGGTAAAAATTGTTCGCCCCTTCAATACTTATGGTCCACGGCAATCTGCCCGTGCGATTATTCCAACTGTTATTTCTCAAATTTTAGCCGGACAGCACCAGTTGAAACTTGGAAATCTTACTCCCACTCGTGATTTGACTTTTGTTAAAGATACAGCCAATGGTTTTTATGAAATAGCTCAAGCCAATGGTTTGTTTGGCGAAATTATCAATATAGGTATGAGTGAGGAGATTAGTGTAGGACATTTGGTGCAAATGATTGCCGATTTGATTGGTACTCAGGTTGAAATTGTTTCCGACGAGCAACGTATTCGTCCAGACAAGAGTGAAGTTGAGAGACTATTTTGCGATAATGGCAAAATTAAAGCCAATACTGCTTGGACACCTGATTTTAATCTTGAAAGTGGGTTGAAGGAAACTATTGAATGGATTAGAAAAAATCAATCATACTTTAAATCGGATATTTACAATGTCTAAAAGAGCTGTCATATTAGCTGGTGGAAAAGGAACCCGACTAAAACCTTATACCATAAGTCTGCCGAAACCCCTTGTTCCAATTGGTGATATGCCTATCCTTGAAATAATCATCAGAAAGCTAGCTAAAAATGGTTTTGATCACATTACGATTACTGTAAATCACATGGCTGATATTATTCGAGCATTTTGTGGCGATGGCAGTAAATGGGGTGTGAAAGTAGATTATTCACTCGAAGATAAGCCCTTAAGTACAATGGGACCATTGAAGCTAATCAAAGATTTACCTGATAACTTTCTGGTAATGAATGGTGATGTGCTAACAGATTTGGACTTTGACGCTTTTTATAATGAACACGTGATACAGCAAAATATTTTCACAATATCAGCTTACTCGCGCGATCAAAAAGTTGATTATGGAGTTCTCGAATTAGGTGATGATAATAAACTTATAGATTTTGTGGAGAAACCAACTAATCGATACAAGGTCAGTATGGGAGTTTATATGGCCAGCAGTAAAATCCTTGATTACATCCCCGACAACCAACTTTATGGTTTTGACCATTTGATGCTTGATTTAATCAAGTTCAAGAATCCTGCAACTGTCAGAGTGCATACAGGATATTGGTTGGATATTGGAAGACCTGACGACTATGAGAAGGCTTGTGCTGATATTGAGGAGAAATCATTGAACTTTATGTAGTATTCCCTTGCACACCTAATCTGAAATTTTCAATGGTATTCAAACTGAACAAAGAAATTATTCAGCTATTTATAGCTAACTCTACCAAATAAACCTGCTGTTTTTTCAATATCTTTCTTGAAGATGCTGAATAAGAATCCAATAGCTGAACGCAATTTCCAAATGGGAGAATAAAACCCGAATCCAAAAATGGACTTTAAATAGTTTGCTCTGGCTCCTTTAAAATCCTTTCTGATAAGTTTATATCTACCTGAGCGAGAATGTGCCTCTACCAGTTGTTTGTTGAAAAATTTATCTATTTGGAGTTTATTTATTTCAGTTGTTTCAAAAAATGATTTTTCTCTCTGATAAAAATCGAGTGCAAAATTATAAAATCCTTCACTTATTTCAGCTGTGTATGTTTTAGTGATTTGATTCGGATAAAATCTCCATTTTCCAAGAGGAATTTCAATGCATGAAAACTTTCCTTCAAGCGAAAGCACAATCCATGTTGTTAAATCAACAAGAGGAAGATTATGACTTTGTTTAAATCCCTTAATTTGTTCCAATGCTGTTTTGCGGATTAAAACTGTGAGGGCTACAATAAAATTGCTGAATAATAGTGTTTTTGTTGCAGAGCCAATAGGGTTATTATGAAGTGTAGCAGGCGAATGCTTTGAGAAATCGGTTAAGCTGTAGTTAGTTTTCAAATCAGTTGCTGATGAAAATGCTTTACCGTAAGAAAGAACTATTTTATCATCAGCTTCCATTTCTTTGACCTGCATATCGAGCTTTTCAGGTAACCAAACATCATCACCTTCTAAAACGGCAATGTATTTTCCTTTTGCTTTTGAGAGGGCAAAATTATATGTTTCCCCTAATCTGAAAATCCCTATATTTTTCTGCGTATAAACAGAAATTCTTTCATCAGCCTCTGCTAGCGATTTTGCTACTGTGTAGGTTTTGTCAGAACTTCCATCATCAACAATTATCATTTCCCAATCAGTAAATATCTGTAACTGTACAGAACGAATACAGTCGCAAATGTATTTTTCGTGGTTGTAAGTGGGAGTTATGATTGTAACTAATGGAGTGCTCATAAATTGAATAAAATACTTGTTTCTTTTAGCTTATATTTTATAGAGTATCGCACAGATAACATTAGATTGTTTACTTCCAACTTTAAACCTGCTTGGGAATAAAATCATAAATAATTTATTTCTTATTTTCGAATATAATCTATTGTTTTTTAGAAACTTGGGCATTTCAAAATTGTTTTTATTGTTCTTTGGCTTAACAATTATGTTTACATCTCCTTTTGAATTAAAAACATAAGACCCATGCTCATCGATGTTTTCAATTTTATTTATAAAAGGATGATTTTTATAGTATTTTGAAAAATTCACAAACTCATATTGCATATTTTGAGAATTGGCAATATACTCAACCGATTCTTCACTAAACCACCAGCAATGTACAGGTGGAGAGTCTGTGTTCCAATTGATTCTATTTGGGAAAAATGATTTATTGGGAGTCGTAAAAATTAATGCAGCTTTTGGCTTTAAAAGATTTTTGATTGAAGTTATAAAACTTAATGGATCATCTAAATGCTCAACTACTTCAGTCATTAGTATAACATCGTAACTCTCAATATTCTGTTCTGAGAATTTATATAAATCATCGCATATATAATATGGACCAAATTTATCAATAGCAGCTTGAACAGCTTCTTGTGAAATATCCAAACCTTGAATATTATAACCAGCAACTCTTAATGCAAATGTAAAATAACCAAATCCTGAACCAATTTCAAGTATTTTTGAGTTTTTATCTGACTTGAGAATTTCTTTTATAGCATGAGTTGTTCCCCAATATGATGGCTCTTCATTTGAAATATATTCTAACGGATTCTTTTTAGTCTTAATTATGTTTTTGTATTTATTATACCTATCATAACCCTTAACGTATTCGGAGTTCTTATAAATTAATTCATATACTTTGTTATCTGCTACTCTCGGTAGTGAAAAAGATGTGTTACAAGAGTCACAACAATATATTTTATAGGTTTCAGGCTCCTGATAACCATTTCTAATAGTAGAGAATTTAGCTGTTTTTCCACATAGTAAGCATTTCGTAGTGTCGGTGACTTTATCTTTAATTTGTGGGTTCTTTATCAATAATTCTTTTGTCATAGTATTTCCTTAATCAATAATATAGTTTTATAATTTTTAAATTATTATATCACTTACTCCACAATTTTCCTTTTCTCCATTTCTGGCCAGTTATATAAAGTTCGAGAGAGTTTTTTTTCTTATTTGTATCCCTAAAGGTTTATTTACTTTCAACCTTTTTGACAATTAACAGTAACATAATTTTACAATAAGAATTCCGATATATTAAAATGAGCTTTTTAAAATCGAAACAAAAGTAATAAATCATTTTCATAACTTATTACTTCAAAGTGTTTTTGTGGTTTTTATGTTTTGTGTATACATTCAAATTTACCTACTAATCACAACTTTGAGAATTAATTGAGTATCTTTGCAGCTTATTAATATATTTCAAATGAGATTTGACGAACTTCCACTTTGCGATGCCGTTCTTGATGGCTTGCAAGCTATGAATTTTATAGAAGCCACTCCGGTTCAAGCCGAAACAATTCCTGTAATTTTACAAAAAAGAGATGTGATTGCTTGTGCCCAAACTGGTACTGGCAAAACTGCCGCATTTATCCTTCCGCTACTTCACAATCTACAGGCAGTGCCACTTGCCGCCGATAAAGTAAATGCTATCATCATGGCTCCTACGCGCGAGTTGGCTCAGCAAATCGATCAACAAATGGAAGGTTTTTCGTACTTTACGTCTTTTTCGTCGGTGGCTGTTTATGGGGGAAGCGACGCTCAGGCTTGGGACGTTCAACGCCGTGGATTGCAAAAAGGAGCCGACGTTGTCATTGCAACTCCCGGAAGATTATTGTCGCATATTAATTTATATGATATAGATTTTTCACATGTTAAATACTTCATTCTCGACGAAGCTGATAGAATGTTGGATATGGGATTTTTTGATGATATTATGATTATTGTCAATAAATTACCAAAGGATAGACAAACCATTATGTTTTCGGCCACGATGCCTCCCAAAATTCGTCAATTGGCTAAAACAATTCTAAATAACCCAGTTGAGGTGAAGATTGCTGTTTCACGTCCACCTGAATCTATCATGCAAACCGCTTATATTTGCAGCGAAGGTCAGAAATTAGGACTTATTCGTCATTTGTTTGGTGAGCAGCAACTTAATAAAGTAATCATTTTCTCGGGTTCAAAACTCAAAGTGAAGGAGCTTTTCAAAACTTTCCATCAAATGGGATTGTCAGTTGGCGAAATGCACTCTGATTTGGAACAATCTCAACGAGAGCATATTATGCACGAGTTCCGGAATAATAGAGTCAATATTCTTGTGGCAACCGATATTGTATCTCGTGGTATCGATATTGATGATATCTCATTGATTGTAAATTATGATGTGCCTCATGATGCCGAAGATTATGTTCACCGCATCGGACGTACTGCCCGTGCTAAAGCCGAAGGAATGTCCATCACTTTTGTGTCGGAAGCAGAACAATACAAGTTCAAACAAATTGAAGTATTCCTCGAAAAAGACATTTATAAAATACCAATGCCCGCTGAACTTGGCGACGCACCACTTTATGAGCCAGAAAAAAATAAATATGGACATAAAAAATTTGCCGCAGGAAAAGGGAAATTCCATAGAACTAAAAGTAGAAAATAGTTTTTCAAAAAGTCTAATTTCAAGATTTGATTTTAATATTGCCAACCGTTTATGTGTTTTTTGTTTTGTAATTTAGATTTTAAGTAATGAGAATAATATAATGTCGTTTTTATATTATCCTAATTCGCTGATAATCTACTATTTCTTAAATCGTAAATGGTAAATAGTTAAATGCTAAATTCTTAATGTCTGTACCATTCCCATATAAATTGTTGACCCGTAACGAAATAATCCAGCAGGTGACTGACTTGTCAACAACACAAACTCCGTTTTTATTTATTATCGACTATCGAGCCGAAAAAGGTTTTGTAATCCCGACTGTTGAAATTGATGAAAATTTTCTTAGGTTTGATTTCAATTCTTTTGATAACAATGAGAAGACATATGATAGTCAGGAAATAATTTGGGATGTTTCCCCCGTTTCATTCAACGATTACGAAAAGAAATTTAATCAAGTTGTAAATCAAATACAGCTTGGAAATTCCTTCTTGGTCAATCTTACCCAACCTTCCAATATCAATACCAACCTCAATTTATTAGAACTTTACACCCAAAGTAAAGCAAAATACAAACTCTGGTTGAAAGATCAGTTTACGGTACTTTCGCCTGAGCCTTTTGTGAGAATAAGTAACGGGAAAATATCGAGTTTTCCCATGAAAGGGACCATTGATGCTTCTATCCATAATGCGTCCGAAATCATTTTGAACGATCCGAAGGAAAAGGCGGAACATGCAACCATAGTCGATTTAATCAGAAACGATTTGAGTTTGGTAGCTAAAAATGTGGAAGTTTTACGGTATCGATATATTGATCAACTGCATACGAACAAAGGAAATTTATTGCAAGTAAGTTCAGAAATTTGCGGTGATTTGCCTGAAGACTATCATGAAAAACTGGGTGATATTATTTTTGATTTGCTGCCAGCAGGTTCTATATGTGGCGCTCCAAAACCCAAAACACTCGAAATAATAGAATCGATAGAGGAATATGACCGCGGTTTTTATACTGGAATTTTTGGATATTTCGATGGAAAGAGCCTTGACTCAGCTGTTATGATTCGCTTTATCGAACAAATGGAGGATGGTTTGGTTTTTAAAAGTGGTGGCGGAATTACTTCAAAAAGTGATGCGCAATGTGAATATCAAGAACTAATTCAGAAAGTATATGTCCCTATTCATTGAATCGATTAAGTTGGAGGATGGAGTATTTCATCGACTTGAACTACATCAAAAACGAGTTGACAAAGTATTCGCTGAATATTCCCCAAAAAGCAAAGTGATTGATTTAAAGGAACTTTTACTTAATTCTAATTTTCCACAAAAAGGAATTTATAAGTGTAGACTTGTTTTTGATGACGCAATCAAACAGTTTGAGTTTGTAGAATATAACATTCGAAGTATAAGAACCTTGCAAATTATAGAAACCAATGCAAAGTCCTATCCTTACAAAATTGAGGATCGGTCAGCTTTTAATGAAGCATTTGCACAGCGAGGAATTTGTGACGATGTTTTGCTAGTGAGAAACGGTTTACTTACAGATACTTCCTACGCAAATATCGCTTTACTCGATGGTTTTAAATGGTTTACACCTGAAATACCATTGGTTTATGGTGTAAATAGAGCACAATTACTTTCAGAAGGATTTATTCACGAAAAACAAATAAAATTGAGCGAGCTACAAAACTATACCCGAATCAGATTGTTTAACGCTATGATCGAGTTTGGAGAAATAGAAATAGATATTGAGAACTGTTTTGGCTGAATTGTATTAATGTATAGCATTTTTTAGGTTCTTTGTACTGATTTGTTATGAAAAATATCAAAAATATTTCATTTCGTATTGTAGAATTTAAAATTTGAATTATCTTTGCACAGATTTTTAAATAATGAGCAATGACAAAACAATTTCTACATATTCTCCTACTCGGTATTATTATTATTCTCTTGCAGCACAAGTAGAAGTGAGTTTGGTATGTAGATATTATAGTATATAATTATAAAGCCTTTCTTACTTCGGTACGAAAGGCTTTTTTAATAACACAGCCCCCAAAATCTCCCAAGGGGGACTTTAAGAGCTTGGTATTGATAAAGTAAAAAATAAAATTGTAAAACATAAATAAAACCGAAACTCCTCACGGTTCTCCCCCTCGGGGGAGTTAGAGGGGGCTATATTATGGATAGATTATTTATTTTCGATACCACCTTACGCGATGGCGAACAAGTTCCTGGTTGCCAATTAAATACCATTGAGAAAATTCAAGTGGCAAAGGCTTTGGAAACATTAGGAGTAGACGTTATTGAAGCAGGTTTTCCTATTTCAAGTCCCGGTGATTTTAAATCGGTAGTTGAAATATCGAAAGCGGTTACTTGGCCTACCATTTGTGCATTGACCCGTGGAGTACAAAAAGATATTGATGTAGCCGCCGAAGCACTTCAATATGCTAAAAATAAACGTATTCATACAGGTATTGGTACTTCTGAATTTCACATAAAACATAAATTTAATTCTACTCAGGAAGAAATTTTGGAGCGTGCAATTGCAGCTGTAAAATATGCCAAACGTTATGTTGAGGATGTGGAATTCTATTGTGAAGATGCCGGACGAACAGATAATGTTTATTTGGCTCGTGTAGTTGAAGCGGTTATTAAAGCTGGAGCAACTGTGGTTAATATCCCCGACACCACTGGTTATTGTTTACCAACACAATATGGCGAAAAAATCAAGTTCTTGATGGAAAATGTGAAGGGTGTACACAATGCCATCATTTCTACCCATTGCCACAACGATTTAGGTATGGCAACTGCCAACACAATGGCTGGCGTTATGAATGGAGCTCGACAAGTGGAGGTAACAATGAATGGAATTGGTGAAAGAGCCGGTAATACTTCGCTCGAAGAAATTGCCATGATTTTAAAATGTCACAAATCCTTGGAAATTGATTCTCAGATCAATACTCAAAAGATATATTCAACCAGCCGCATGGTATCGAGTTTGATGAATATGCCTGTTCAGGCTAATAAAGCTATTGTTGGACGGAATGCTTTTGCTCACTCTTCAGGAATTCATCAGGATGGTGTGTTAAAAAATCGTGAAAGTTATGAAATAATGGACCCGACTGACGTGGGAATTGACAAAAATTCAATAGTTTTGACAGCGCGAAGTGGTCGTGCAGCTTTGAAACATAGATTAAGTGTGTTGGGAGTGAATGTTGAAGGTGAGCATTTAGATCATATTTACGAAGAATTTCTTAAATTAGCCGACAAAAAGAAAGACATAAACGATGATGATGTTTTGGTATTGGCTGGCAAGGAACGCTCTGAACAACAACGTATTAAATTGGATTTCTTACAAGTTACTTCGGGAGTTGGAGTTCAGTCGGTTGCCAGTATCGGTTTGTTGATTGCAGGTGAAAAATTTGAGTCTGCTTCTTCGGGTAATGGTCCAGTTGATGCAGCCATTAAAGCTTTAAAGAAAATTATTACTCGTAATATGACTTTGCAAGAATTTACTATTCAGGCTATTAGCAAAGGAAGTGATGATGTTGGAAAAGTACACATGCAAGTAGAACACGAAGGTATTGTTTATTATGGATTTGGTGCAAATACCGATATAATATCTGCCTCGGCCGAAGCTTATATTAATGCTATTAATCAGTTTGTGAAATAAGAGAAGCCCCTAACCCCTAAAGGGGAATAAGAAAATAAAAAAACAAAATGTAATTTACCTTACCCCCGATATAATTAAGGTAATTCCCCATTTAGGGGTTAGGGGGCAGATTATTATGAATTCAACTAAAAATACTCCCCTTGGGGGACAGGGGGCTACCCTTTTTGATAAAATTTGGGATGCCCATGTGGTATCAACGGTCGAAAATGGACCTACACAGTTGTATATTGACCGTCACTTTTGCCATGAAGTTACAAGCCCTCAGGCATTTAATGGGTTAAGAGAACGCGGATTGAAGGTTTTTCGTCCGGAGTTGACCACCATGACTGCCGATCATAATACACCAACAATTGATCAAGATAAACCTGTGAAAGATCCAATTTCGCGCAATCAGCTTGATACTTTTGCACAAAATGCAGCCTATTTTAATATGCCGCTTTTCTACCCTCTTGGACATGAGAAAAATGGTGTGGTGCATATTATTGGACCTGAAAATGGTTTTACTCAACCAGGAATGACTATTGTTTGTGGCGATAGCCATACTTCTACACATGGAGCTTTTGGAACCATTGCCTTTGGTATTGGAACAAGTGAAGTTGAAATGGTGTTGGCTACGCAATGTATATTGCAGACTCGTCCTAAAACCATGCGCATCACGTTTAATGGTAAATTAAGCAAAGCCGTTTTTTCCAAAGATTTGGCATTGTATATGATTTCCAAACTTACAACCAGTGGTGCCACAGGTTATTTTGTTGAATATGCTGGTGAAGCTGTTCGCAATATGAGTATGGAAGAGCGAATGACAGTTTGTAATCTTTCTATCGAAATGGGTGCACGCGGAGGTTTAATTGCTCCTGACCAAACTACATTCGATTATGTAAAAGGTCGCGAATTTGCTCCAAAAGGCGAAGATTGGGATAAGCAATTGGCTCATTGGAAAACTCTAATAACCGACGAAGGTGCTCAATTTGATGAAGAATTAGTTTTCGATGCTACTGATATTCAGCCAATGATTACCTACGGAACTAATCCTGGTATGGGTATGGGAATCAACGAAAATATTCCGACCTTAGAAAGCATCGACGAAGCGGGACGAATTTCTTTCCAAAAATCATTGGATTATATGGGCTTTGCCCCAGGTGAAAAGCTTGAAGGAAAAACAATTGACTACGTTTTCTTAGGCAGTTGTACCAATGGTCGGATTGAAGACTTTAGAATTTTTGCCAATTACATAAAAGGTAAGAAAAAAGCCGATAACGTAACTGCATGGTTAGTGCCAGGAAGTTGGAAGGTAGAAAACCAAATTCGTGAAGAAGGTTTATACGATATTCTGACTGAAGCTGGATTCAAACTTCGTCAACCAGGCTGTTCTGCATGTTTGGCCATGAATGACGATAAAGTTCCTGCTGGAAAATATGCGGTGTCTACCTCAAATCGTAACTTCGAAGGTCGTCAAGGTCCTGGAGCACGTACTATTCTTGCTGGTCCACTTGTTGCCGCTGCTGCAGCCGTAACTGGTCGCATTACTGATCCAAGATAGAATAATGTGTTAATTTGCCAATGTGGTTAATGATATAATTAGGACTTTGGTAATTTGAAAAATTAAATCTTTGGGATATTAGTATTTTGAAGAATAAACAAAAGACATACAGAAAATTATAAACAGTATAATAAATACGTCAAAAGTAAATAGGTTGTAACTAACAGGAATTGGCACATTGGCTTATTTTCTTATTGACAAATTATATCATATGGAAAAATTTATAAAATTAACTTCAACAGTCGTTCCACTTCCAATCGAGAATGTGGATACTGACCAGATTATACCTGCCCGCTTTCTGAAAGCAACTGATAAAAATGGTTTTGGTGATAATCTTTTTGCCGATTGGCGTTACAACAAAGATAAAAGTCCGAAAGCTGATTTCGTATTGAATAATTCACTTTATAGCGGTTCAATTTTGGTTGCCGGTAAAAACTTCGGTTCAGGTTCGAGTCGCGAGCATGCTGCTTGGGCGATTGATGGCTATGGTTTTAAAGTAGTCGTTTCGAGCTTTTTTGCCGATATTTTTCAAAATAATGCCCTCAATAATGGCGTACTTCCAGTAGTTGTGTCGTCAGAGTTCTTGGTAGAAATTTTTGCTTCGGTGGATGCTGATCCAAAAACTACCCTTTCAGTAGATTTGGAAAATCAACAAATAACAAACAACGCCACTGCAAAATCAGAAACTTTTATAATTAATCCTTACAAAAAAGAATGTTTGCTAAACGGACTTGATGATATAGATTATTTGTTGAGCAAAAGGGATTTGATTGAAGCTTACGAAAAAAAATAAGAAGCCCCCTAAATCCCCCAAGGGGGACTTTTAGGACTTGATTAATAAAATATTTGACTATGAGCAATATAATTAAGGAAGATGATTCCACTGTTTTTCCCCCTTCGGGGGGAGTTAGGGGGGCCATAGAAATAATGGATACCACGCTTCGCGATGGTGAACAAACTTCGGGGGTGTCATTTGCTGCTCATGAAAAGTTAAGCATTGCTAAGCTATTGCTTGAGGAACTTTGTGTAGATCGCATTGAAATTGCATCAGCTCGGGTTTCGGAAGGTGAGTATGCATCGGTAAAACGAGTGGCTGACTGGGCACGAAAAAACGGACATATTCACAAGGTGGAAGTATTGGGCTTCGTGGATGGTGGGATTTCCCTAGAATGGATTAAAAATGCAGGTTGTGAAGTCATCAACTTGCTTTGTAAAGGTTCTCTGAAACATTGCAGTCTTCAGCTCAAAAAGACTCCTGACGAGCATATTGCTAATATTCGGAAAGTTTTGGTACAAGCTCGTGAGATGGGTGTTACTGTGAACATCTATTTGGAAGATTGGTCGAACGGTATGCGTGATTCTGAGGAATACGTTTATTATATAGTCGATGCACTTCAATCCGAAAATATCAAGCGTTTTATGTTGCCTGACACTTTGGGAATTCTCAATCCAGATGAAACTCGTTTGTTTTGTTCTAAAATGGTGGAACGGTACCCTTCTTTACATTTTGATTTTCATGCACATAACGATTATGATTTTGCAGTTGCCAATGTTTTTGAAGCTGTGAAAGTAGGCATCCAAGGTATACATGTTACTGTAAACGGATTAGGCGAGCGTGCTGGAAATGCTCCTTTAACCAGTGTTTTAGCTGTTCTTCACGATCATTTAGATGTGAAAACTAATTTGATTGAAGAAAAAGTGAATGCAGTGAGTAAAGTAGTTGAAACTTATTCAGGAATTCGTATTCCGGCCAATAAACCAGTTATCGGCGATAATGTTTTTACTCAAGTTGCTGGGATTCATGCCGATGGTGATAATAAGAATAATCTGTATTTCAACGATTTATTGCCTGAACGTTTTGGACGTTATCGTCAGTACGCTTTAGGAAAAACATCAGGCAAAGCCAGTATTTTAAAAAATCTACAACAATTAGGAATTGAACTTGATGATGAGATGATGATGAAAGTAACTCAACGTGTCATTGAATTGGGTGATCGTAAGGAGTTAGTTTCACTAGAGGAATTACCTTATATTGTTTCTGATGTATTGAATAGTGAGCAAGATGAGCAAAGCATAAAGATTCTTAACTATTCATTATCAATTACATACGGTTTACGTCCAATGGCTTCGGTCAAAATGCAAATTAATGGCGAAGTGTATGAGCAGTCAGCTTCTGGCGATGGTCAGTACAACGCTGTATCGAAAGCTATGTGGAAAATATATAAAAGTTTGGGTAAACCATCGCCTGAGTTACTCGACTATGTAGTAGTAATTCCTCCAGGTGGCCAAACTGACTCCATTGTACAAACTATTATTACTTGGCGTTTCGATGGTAAAACATTTAAAACACGTGGTTTACATGGTGACCAAACTGTAGCGGCTATTAAAGCTACCATGAAAATGTTAAATATTATAGAGTCGGGTAATATTCCTGTAATTAATTATGCACAATTACCATAGAATGTTGTTTTTATAAACTTACACTTCAATCAACTGATTCTGAATTTCTTATTAAACAATTGAATAATCAATAAATATATGTCAATAACAAAAAAACTAAACATCGCTGTATTGCCAGGAGATGGGATTGGACCCGAAATTGTTGAACAAGCTTTGAATGTAACAAAGGCTATCTGTAATAAATTTGGTCATACCTTGACCTACGAAACTGCTATTGTGGGTGCTTGTGCCATCGATGCAGTAGGTGAACCATATCCAAAAGCAACACACGAACTTTGTATGAAGTCGGATGCTGTTCTTTTTGGTGCCATTGGTGATCCAAAATACGATAATGATCCTTCTGCCAAAGTCCGTCCAGAACAAGGATTACTCAAAATGCGTAAAGATCTTGGACTCTATGCCAACATTCGCCCCGTTACCACTTTTCCCTCATTAATTCATAAATCACCGTTACGTGCCGATTTAGTCGAAGGTGCTGACTTTATGTGTATTCGTGAATTGACTGGCGGAATGTATTTCGGTCGTCCACAAGGCAGATCCGAAGATGGAAACACTGCTTATGACACATGTATTTACACCCGCGAAGAAGTGGAACGTATTTTACATTTGGCTTATAAATATGCCGGACAACGCAATAAGAAAGTAACCATTGTAGACAAAGCCAATGTATTGGCAACTTCACGTTTATGGAGACAAATTGGACAAGAAATTGCTCCACAATATCCTGATATTGAGACTGAATTTATGTTTGTGGATAATGCAGCGATGCGCATTATTCAATGGCCTAAAAGTTTTGACGTATTGGTAACTGAAAATTTATTCGGTGATATTTTGACAGATGAAGCCTCAGTAATTACAGGCTCGTTGGGCATGTTGCCTTCTGCGTCTGTAGGAATTCACACTTCGGTTTTTGAGCCAATCCACGGTTCGTATCCACAGGCAACGGGAAAAAATATCGCCAATCCTTTGGCAACTATTCTTTCTGCAGCTTTGATGTTCGAATATGCTTTTGGGATGATGGAAGAAGGTGCATTGATTCGCGAAGCTGTGGCTGCCAGCATGGATGCTAATGTTGTTACCGAAGATATTGCGGCTAACGGAAAATCATATTCCACTTCGGAAGTAGGGGAGTGGGTTGTAAATTATATCAACGGAAAATAATATCTGAAATTAAGATAGCAAATAGGCTGGCTCATTTTATTTTGAGTCAGCCTTTTTTGTTTTATGCAGAGTAGTTTCTTGAAATTCATTTTCAAGCTTCTTGTTTCTTCTCATTTCTTGTCAATTGTTGTCAATTGTTGTAAATATTGTCGATATACGATTAAATTATTACTAAAGTGCAGTAATTATTTCAAATTGTAAGTGAACACAGTTTGGGTTCGTTTTGTTAGATAGGATAAATTAAGAATAAACTAAGAACAATTCGATTTTTATTCTATAAAGTTATAGTTAATTTCTAAAACAAATGAATATGGAAAACTCGACAGAGAATAAGATTTATTTAGCATCACAAGAAGTTATTGATCAAGCGAATGTGAAAGAATACGATGAGCTTTATAAGTATTCAATAGAGAACAGAGAAGAGTTCTGGGCCGAACAGGCTGAGAAACTTTCGTGGTATAAAAAATGGGACAAAGTACTCGATGATTCCAACCCACCTTTCTACAAGTGGTTTGCAGGTGCAAAAACCAATATAGTTCACAATGCGATTGATCGGCACCAACATACCGAAGTACGCAATAAATTGGCTCTAATTTGGGAAGGAGAGCCTGGCGATGTTCGTACGTTCTCCTACCACTCATTAAACCGCGAAGTATCCCAATTTGCAAACATCCTAAAAAGTATGGGTGTCAAAAAAGGCGATGTCGTTACCATTTATATGCCTCAAATTCCTGAGCAGATCTTCGCCATGTTAGGCTGTGCTAAAATAGGAGCGGTGCATAGCGTTGTGTATGGAGGTTTTAGTCATGAAGCATTGGCTGACAGAATTAATGATGCCAATTCTCGGGTAGTAGTTACTGCCGATGGAGGATTCCGTAGAGGTAAAGTGGTAGAAATGAAATCGGTTGTGAACAAAGCCATGGAACTTTCACCAACTATGGAGATTTGTATTACCGTAAAACGAACAAACGTAGACGTTTATATGGAAAATGGTCGTGATTATTGGTATCATGAACTTGCGAATCTGCCCATCGCTTCTACCAAATGTGAAACTGAGGTGATGGATTCTGACGATATGTTATTTTTGTTGTATACATCTGGCTCAACTGGACGCCCCAAAGCAATGGTGCATACGCATGGAGGTTACGGTGTTTATGTTTCTACTACGCACAGAATGGTATTCGACCTTAAACCTGACGATCGATACTGGTGTGCTGCCGATCCCGGTTGGATTACCGGACACAGTTACATAGTTTATGGTCCATTGATGAATGGTGCTACCATAATTATGTACGAAGGCGCACCGACTTATCCTTATCCCGATCGTTGGTGGAAAATGGTGGAACGTTATGGTGTCAATATTCTTTATACTTCTCCAACTGCCATACGTGGTTTGATGCGCTTTGGTGATTCATGGCCAAAACGTAATGATTTAAATTCTTTGCGATTGCTCGGTTCAGTAGGCGAACCAATAAATCCTGAAGCATGGCGTTGGTATCACGAAGTTATAGGGAACGGCAAATGTCCGATTATGGATACTTGGTGGCAAACCGAAACAGGAGGTTTTATGATTACTCCTTTGCCCATTACTCCGCTAAAGCCAGGTTCAGGTACAAAACCATTTTTCGGTAATGAGATATCGGTTGTGGATGATAATGGAAAGGATGTAAAAGCAGGGGAAGAAGGAACGCTCGTTATCAAATCGCCTTGGCCAGGACTTACTGCCGGAATTTTCAAAGATCCAGATCGCTACTTGGAAATTTACTGGTCGAAGTACAAAAAGCAGGGTTGGTATACGACAGGCGATTCTGCCAAAAAAGATGAAGATGGCTATTTCTGGATTATCGGACGTACTGATGATGTGATTAAAGTAAGTGGTTACCGACTTGGAAGTGCTGAAATTGAAAGTGTTATGATTAGTCATCCTGCTGTTGCTGAATCTGCTGCGATTGCTCTGCCTCATCCGGTGAAAGGTAATTGTATTCATATTTTTGTAATTCTCAAAAACAATTATAAAGCAAGTATAGAACTGGAACATGACTTAATTAACTATATGGTTACACATATGGGACCAATCGCTAAGCCAGAAGCAGTTACCATAGTGGATCAATTGCCAAAAACACGTAGTGGAAAAATCATGCGGCGGGTATTAAAAGCTCGTGCACTCGGTCTTCCAGAGGGAGATTTAAGCACTTTGGAAGAGTAAATTGAAATATAAAAAGCTTTCTCTCATCATAATAGGATGGAGAAAGCTTTTTTTTACAAAATATTTATACTGCTTATCCCCTTTAGGCAAGCTGCTATCTATTTTAAATTTTGGTTCTAGCACGAACAGTGTGGGGTGAAAAAAACTGTTTTTATAATCTATAAAGAGTTTAATTATATGAAGATAATAAGGGCAGACTTATTGGGAATCCGTTAACTATTAAGGGTTTCAATATAAAAAGAAGGGTTTTTTATATGCGCAGCCCCCTAGTAGCATCACGACAACAAAACAACTTCCCTTATTCCTTTATTTTATTAAAATCGAATAAATCAAGGCTTTATGACTTTGTAACAACTTATATAATTTCAATCAAGAACTTTTTCAAATTTTTTCTTACTTGACCGAAAGGGGTAAGCAGTATATTTATTAAATAATATCAGACTATAATACTTTTTGAATGAGGTTTTTATAACAATAGAAAGGTTAATTAATTTAAAACAAACTGATAATAAGGCCTATTTCTTTTCTGCGTTGCATAAATGTAGTTAAAAGAAAAATAAACCTTCAAAAAAGATAATACATTTGCATTTCCAACGCAAAAACACCATACAAATATGCAAAGGTTTCTTTTTCTGTTTACACTGATATTAGTTTCTTTTTCATTAGAAGCTCAAGTTTTAAAAGCTAAAGTAATTAATATTTCAGGTGATGCAATCCCTTACTCAAGCATTTATATTCATGAACTTATGCTAGGGATAGTTGCTGACGAAAATGGTAATTTTCAGACTAATATCAGCCCAGGCAATTATAATTGCGAAGTTCGGTCTATTGGTTACGAAACTCAGAAAAAATCAATTCAAATTGCATCCAATACGGTAGAATTACAATTTGTTCTGGTCGAAAAACCAACAATTCTAAGTGACTTATTGGTAAAACCATCCAAAGAAAATCCCGCCTATCGTGTTATGCGAAATGCCATTGCACGTGCACCTTTTCATTTGTATCAAGTAAATAGCTATTCAGCAACGAATTATATGAAAGGAAGTGCAAAAATTGAAAGTATACCCACGGTCATGAAAATGATGATAAAGGATAAACAATTAAAATCATTAATAGGTAAATTGTTGGTTCTCGAATCGCAAAATGTGGTTACCTATCAGTCGCCGGAAAAATATACACAAAAAGTCATTGCTTTTAAAAGCTCTATTCCGAAAGAATTGGTCCCCAAGGGAGGATTGCGAACATCTACATCAAGCATATATAAAGCTGATTTCATGGGTTATATTTCACCATTATCACCACAAGCATTCAGGTATTATAATTTCAAACTTGAAGATTTTTATAGCAGTGGAAAATATCAGATCAATAAAATAAGAATTATTCCTAAAGTTAAAAATGACAAATTATTTTCAGGCTATTTGTTTATTAATGAAGATATTTGGTGTGTGTTTTATGCTGATTTATCAACGAACGAAATGGGTACAATATCTCGGTATAAAATTAATTATCAAGAGATAAAACCTGCTATTTTTCTGCCCATTACATTTGAAATGAATTCTACAATCGGAACAATGGGAGTAAAAGGGTATGCCAAATACTATGCATCTGTGAAATACAACAGCATTACTCTGAAGGACGCTGCAAGCATTAATAATATCCAAAAACCTACGATTAAAAACCCTGTTTTACTGCAGAAAAAAGTGAGTAAAACGGATTCTAAAATTGAAAAGTTACTTTCAAAACCCAATATTTCGACCAAAGATGCCATTCAGTTATCAAAGCTGATGATGCAAAAGAATGAACCACTGGAACTAAGAGAACAACGTGAATCACTCGAAATAAAAGAACTCCAGCGGGTTGCAGTCGAAGTGGATTCATTGGCAGAATTTAGAGATTCGATTTATTGGGAGAATATTCGAAAAGTTCCTTTGCTTAAGGATGAAGCCATTAGTTTTCAGCAAAAGGATAGTTTTGCTCCTTCAAAATCCTTGCAGACTACTGACAATTCTATATCGATTAACCTTGGAACCAATAACAAATCTTTGAAATGGTTGTTAGGCAGTAATGTTAAAATAACCGACAATATTTCTTTAAAATATGATGGACTTTTACCTGGAATTATCAAAGAATATAACTTTGTTGACGGATTTTGGTTGGGTCAGAAATTGACACTCAGCATTAAGACTTCTCCAACCAATAATATAATAATTAATCCTTCAATCTATTATACAACAGCAAGGAAGACAGCGGTTTGGGAGATAAACACAACCTATAATTATGCTCCAATATCCAATGGGAAACTTAACATTGCATTTGGGAATATATCTGAGGATGTACAAGGAGAAAAAGGTTCTTCACGTTTTCTGAACTCATTATCATCTCTTTTTTTTGGAGATAATGTGATTCGTTTTTATCAAAAGGAATTCTTTAAAATTGAGAATTCGTTCTATATTATTAATGGCCTTTCGCTTAGAACGGGAGCTGGCTACGAGAATAGACAATCACTCGGAAATAGTAGTAGTTTGCACTTCTTTGGCAATAATCCTTTGCCTAACTATCCGGTTATGAACCATATGTCCTATTTTGAGAATCATAGTTCTACAAGGGCTTGGTTGTATTTGAATTACACTCCAAATTATAGATATAAAATTAAAGACGGAAAGAAAGAATATGTAAGTTCGCTATCTCCAACATTTGGAATCGGATACAAAGCAGCTTTTGCCCTTACAAATCATAAAAACCAATCGCATTTCAATATCTTTCAAGCAAATATCAGTCAAGATGTGAAATTTTCGGCTTTTAATCGATTGAATTACTCCATTATTGCAGGTATGTTTGCTGGAAATAGTAAAATGTATGCGCCAGATTATAAGTATTTTAGCACAAGTCCATTATTTGTTGGTATCAATTCGTTTAACAGCACTTTTCAATTGTTAGACAACTACACATCCTCTGCCACAAAATGGCTAGAATCTCATATTAATTGGACTTCGGATTATTTGCTATTGAAACGTATCGGTTTTTTACAAACACAGCAATTCAATGAATCTTTGCACTTGAATGTTTTGTTGAGAGGAGAAAGTTCGAAGCCTTATTTTGAAACGGGCTATTCAATTGGATTAGGGAACTTAGGACGTGTTGGAGTTTTTGCTGGATTTGAAGGTTTTAAATATCAGGAAACAGAAGTCAAAATTAGTTTGCCACTATTTAGATAATTTCTTTTGTACAAAACTAATCTCGTCAAAATATCCTGAGTTTTGAAAAATACTGAAATCTGGTTTGACATTTGTCTTAGAAATGTCTTTCCCAAAGGCTGTTTTCAGAATATGGATAGGCAATTCTATACAATTGAATTTTGTGCTATCATTCATGTCAAATTCATTGTCGAAAGGAATTTTTTCTTTCAGATAATAGAGTGCTTTTTGCTCAATGAATTTTCCATCACCCAATCGGAATCTAAACACTTTAACAGTTTCAATACGGCTGTCGGTCATAAATTGAGTTAGGCTGCAAGTTTGCATACCGTCCGCATCTGAAACCATTTGGGCTAAGCTGTGTATAACGTAAAAATTACCAGTAGAGTCGGTCGAGATAATGCCACAATGTGATGTATTGGTGCCGTCATTCAATTGTTTAACGATAATGTCGCTTATCATTCCATAACTTTTCCGGAGAATAATATCACCAGCCTTTATTGAGTTGGTTTTATAGCAAAAAAAATCTGTTGTTTTTGGTTGAGGTACACAGCCCCCAACCAAATACAACAGAAATATGATGATGAATAAATGCTTTATTTCAGCTTGTATTCTACCAACCACTTGTCGTCAACTTTTACGAGATGAACTTTTTCGTTTTTGGCTTCCTCAACTTCTCCTTTTTGTAGGTCAATACTTCCGTGCACAACCATTTCTACATCCGCCGAATTTCCATCTTCGGCAATTGTAACTTTTATTTGATCAATGCTAATGTCAGCTTTTTGCATCTCTTCTTTTTTCTCCGAAGCAAATGCTGCTATAAAATCAATGGTTTGTTTTGTATCGTTGGTACACAATTCTTTTGCTCCATCAAAATCCGCTGTATAAATAGCTTTTATGAATTTTTCTGCAACATCTTCGGGGTTATTTCCCCCGCTACATGCTGATAATATCAAAAAAGGCAATGCAATAATTACTAATTTTAATTTTCTCATATTACTTTAATTTAAAGATTAGAATTAGGCGGTTTTACCCCACCGATTAATATTGGGGGTAAAAATACATATAATTATTGTTAAAGCAATGCAAGAAGTGATATTTATTTACAAATAAATGTTTTATACTACAAACATTTGTAAATAATATATTTTCTTATAGCAACTTTTCGATGCTCGGTTCAAGAGTTGTAGGTTTATTTGTTGGTAGAAAGCGTTCAACTGGTTTACCGTTTCTATCAATCAGAAATTTCTCAAAATTCCATTTGATTTCATTTTTTCCTTCTCTTGGCAATGTTTCCTTTAAGTATTTATAAAGCGGATTTGCATCATCACCATTCACTTTTATTTTGTCGAATAATGGAAATGTGATATTATATTTTGTGCTGCAAAATTTCTCAATTTCCTCGGCTGTTCCTGGTTCTTGTCCCATAAACTGATTACATGGGAAACCCAAAATTACCAATCCGTTGTCTTTATATTTCAGATAAAGTGCCTCTAAACCTTCATATTGTGGAGTTAGTCCACATTTGCTGGCAGTATTTACTATCAAAACTACTTTGCCTTTGTATTGGCTGAGTTCTACATTTTCGCCTTTGATGTTTTTTACTTTAAAACTGTAAATGCTCTGTTGGGCGTATCCTGAGCTCATGGCAGCAACAATGAGTGTTGCGATTAAAAGAATTTTTTTCATGTTTTTTCTATTTTTTCGAGTAAGTGAATTAATTCGTATAGTTTGTTTTTTAAAATTTTAGCTTCTTCTATGTCAATGGGCGAAAAGTCAGGATTAAGTTTCTGCATCAAATTGAATGGTATAATTGCAGCAGATTCTTGCATAACTTTTCCTTTTTCTGTCAAACTGATTATCACCTTTCGCTGATCTGTTTTAGAGTTTGTACGATTTATCAACTGTAGTGCTTCCATCCGTTTGAGCAATGGAGTAACCGTATTGGTGTTTAAAATTAGTTTTTCCGCTATTTCATTCACAGTCTGTTCGTCTTTTTCCCAAAGCACCATCATCACCAAATACTGCGGATAAGTAATGCCCAATGCATCCAAATCTTCTTGATATGCTCTGATTATTAGGCGCGAAACGGCATAGAACGGAAAGCAAAGCTGATTCTCTAATTTTAATTGTTCGTAACTCATATTCAGTGTGGTTTTATTAATAACAAAAGCGTAGCAAAATGGTTTTAATTCACTCACTACTGTTTTGTCAATTATAATCCAAGTAATTTTTCAATGTCCTTGATCATTTTCTCAGGCTTGGTTGTTGGCGAATATCGTTTGTAGGGTTTACCATCTTTATCAAGCATAAACTTGGTAAAATTCCATTTCAACTCACTTCCTGGAAATCCTTTGAGTTCCTTTTTTAGGTATTTGTAAAGTGGATGCGCGTTTTCTCCGTTTACTTCAACTTTGGCAAACATAGGAAATGATACGCCATAATTGATCAAACAACCTTCGGCAATTTCCTTTTCGCTACCGGGTTCTTGTCCAGCAAATTGATTGCAAGGGAATCCCAGAATTACAAGTCCTTTGTCCTTATAGATTTTGTTGAGTTTTTCAAGTCCTTCGTATTGTGGTGTCAGTCCGCATTTACTGGCTGTGTTTACTACCATTACTACTTTCCCTTTGTATGCATCCATGCTTATTTCCTTGCCTTGCAAAGAATTAGCTTTAAATTCGTAAAATTTCTGTGTCATTATATTATTGTTTATTAGATTTTATATCGTTTGCGATACAAATGTAGATAAATATATCGTATGCGATATAAAGTGGGTCTAAATTTTAATAATTATTAATCTTTATAGTATCTGAGCTGGACAAGCCAGAGCCAAGAGCCAAGATGTTAGACAAAAGAATAAAGACAAAAGAATAAAGACAAAAGAATAAAGACAAAAGATAATAGGCAAAGAAGCCACAAAAAGACAATGATTTACAATTAGTTTTTTTCTGGCTTTTAAAGTCTTTTGTCTAAAAACTTTGTTCTTTATTCTACCTTAGATTACATTTTTTTGAGAAGTTCGGGATAAAGTTCGTTTTTAACCCATTTGTAATCAGGTTCAAAGCGAATGACTTTTTCGTAAATAGCCTTGGCTTTTACTAATTCGTCTAAACTGACATGGGCCTGAGCCGTGAGGGTCATTACATTGAGGTAAAACCAGTTTTTGTCTGTTAACTTTTCGGTTTCCATCAATTTCATGGCTTTTTGGAATAGGAGTAAAGCTTCTTTTTTGTTGCCGCCAAAGAGCTTCGGCGTGTGATATAGTGCATTAGCTTTGTCTACTATTCCCTGAATGTTTTGAGGATCCAGTTCGGAGGCCTTGCTGATATAGCGGTTACTTTCTGGCCCGAGCGAAATAGCTTTAAATTTACTCAGTCCAATGCGGAAGCCAAGAAAAGAACCTTTAAATGCATAGGCAGTTGCATTTCGAGGCGATAATTTGAGTACTTCGTTGATATGTTTCTCACCAGCATCAATGTTCTTTTGAGCCAATTCGTATTTTTTTGTACCAATCAGAAAACCTGTATAACCGTAATAGTAACTAATCAGCTCCAATTTTCCTTCCACCGAGGCTGGATTTTGCTTTTCGATAGAATAAATTACGGAAGCCCATTTATTCATATCACCGTTTATATAAGCCGTATAAATAATTGGTTTATAGGCTGATTCAGCATTTATGTTGAAATTCTGTATAGATGAAAATAGTAGAATTAAAACTATAAGTCTTATTTTGTAAACTGATTGATTCATATTATCTTTCATTTTTTCTAAAATTAATTCTCTAAATAACCAAATTTTCCATTCTCCAAATCCTGATAGGCTTGAATTATTTCCTGCTTGTTGTTCATCAAAAACGGACCATAAGGATAGATTGGCTCGTCGATTGGTTCGCCACTCAAAACTAATATTTGAGCATCAGTCATTGCTTCTATTTCAATTCCTGTCCCGATGTTTTCGAACAATACAAATTGATTCTCAGTTGCTTCCGTTCCATTTAACTTAACATCCCCTTCGAGTATCAACAATCCAGTATTGTAGTTTTCGGGCAATGAAATTGAGAGTTTTGCCAAAGCCTTGATTTTCAGATTATACATTTCAATAGGCGTAAAAGTCGATGCCGGACCTTTAACTCCTTGAAAATTTCCAGCAATTACTTCTACTTCTCCACCATCGTTCGGAAGTTGTACTTTCCCTAATTGCTCATTGTCAATGTCTTGATATTTAGGGTTCGACGTTTTAAACTTTGCAGGAAGATTCACCCAAATTTGAGCCAATTGCATAATTCCACCAGTTTTGCTCCATTCTTTTTCGTGGTATTCTTTGTGTAAAATACCCGAAGCTGCCGTCATCCATTGAACGCCACCTTGTTCTATAATACCGCTATTTCCTGCACTATCGTGATGCGCAATTTTTCCGTGATAAGCAATGGTTACAGTTTCGAAACCGCGATGTGGATGTACGCCAACGCCTCGTGGCTCTTCGGTCGGAGTAAAATAATGTTTTGCGGCATAATCCATCAAGAAAAATGGACTCATTCTGTCTAATGGCATTTCTCCCCGTCTGGGAAAGAAATTATGCACCCTAAAACCATCGCCCACAAAATGTACAGGTGGCGGATTGAGTATTTGAGCTATTTTTTTATATGTTTTAATCATGAACTTCGTTTTTATAATTAACAAAGCTGATTAGTTTTGGTTCAGATTGTCTATTTTAAGTAGATCTAAAATATAATATGAAGTGATGGCATTTTAATAGATTAAATCTTTATTTGTTAATCCATAGCGGCTCAATCAATTTCTTTCTTCTTTTTGATATCAAGTTGTTTTGCATTTTGGCTGTTTACAACACTTTTCCCTGTTTTTTCTTCAATTTCACGTCTTGTATTTCCTGCAATTGTTCCACCTTGTCGGGCTATTCGCTTATTATCATCAAATGTTTTGGGATTTTTCCAGGATCTTCAATTTCGTCAATTCTTTCACGTCCTACTTTTGCTAGCCACATTTTGAATGGTTCAGCTTTTGGTGAAGGTATGCTTTGTATTAAACGAAAAAGCTGCTCGGTATCTGCAACATCGGTTTTGTAAAACTTGCCATCGGAAGATTGCATTTTCAGTTGGTTACAATTTGTAACCAACTCACTTCCTTCTTTTGATAATCGGTGTTTTAATACCTTCCAGTAATTGTTTGGTTTAGGGCTGTCTGTTAAAATTCCTACAACATCAACGATTGAAAAATACCATTTTTCTTGTTCATCATCCCAATGAGTTCGGATTTGTCTTTCATTGAACAGTTTTATTGCGGTTTCTTTTGTCATTGTCAAATAGTTTTGTTGTTCAATAATGAGAAAAATTGATTACTGTAATTTTATTATTATTTTGGTAACCTACAAATATACGAATGTTTTATAATACTTTAAAGGTATTTTAAAAGATATTATAAAATCCATAAATGATAGATTGTTAGAGTAGTATGATAATAAATAACTATGTAAATAAATTAATTTGTAGCTTTAAGTTGACAACATATATTGATTTTAAATTTATAAGAACTAGCTTTAACCTTCAATTCTACTTTTTAATTCCATTCTCGAATGTAAGAACCTAATTATTTCAATTTCAGATTCACTTAGTATTCTATAAAAAATAACGTGTTGGTCAGACTTATAACCAAAAGTTTCTTTGTTAATTTCTTCGTAACACTTACCTAGATTTGGGTTTATAGCTAATTCCTGACAATCTTCAAGAAGTTCAAAATAGTATTTATCAGCTTGATTTTCAGACCAAGTTTCATAAGTGAATTCCCAAATTTTTGATAAATCTACAACAGCTGTGTTTGATAAGAAGTACTTAGCCATTTCTTTTTTTTGCTTTAAGTAATTCAAGATGTTGTTTAGGATCAAAGTCATTCGCAACTCCACTCTTAATCCCTTCGTCAATAGCCTGTTTGAGTGCAATGATTTTATTTTCCTCTTCTTCTAAAAGTCTTAATCCAGCTCGGATTACTTCACTAGCATTTTTAAATCTACCTTCTGTGACTCTGTTATCGACAAAGTTTTCAAAGTAATTTCCTAAAGAAACAGATGTATTTCGTCCCATAATTTCTATTTTTATTGCAAAGTTACCAAAATTTGGTAACTCTCAAAGAGAAATTAGTTTTTTAAAGACGAAAAATCATAATTTATGTAAGAGACTATTATTTAATGGGGTATTATGAAAGGCTTTTTTTATCAATTTCTAACTATTTTCGATTCTGTCTATTTTGTTCGAATGTAGAAAGTAAAGACAATTAACGTGTGCTAGTATTTTTTTTCTTCGAATTAAGATTTTAAGTTTGTATATTTTCCCGAATTTTCCTTATCTTTGCCCCCGGAAAGGAATTCGGCCAGCTTCCAAGGCTGTTTTTCTTTCTTTTTTGTAAAAACGCGTTTTACTGCGTTACATCTGAATGGGGTGCCTTAATATTTCGGGCTGAGATCATACCCTTTGAACCTGCACGGGCAATTCCGCGAAGGGAAAAAGACCAATCATCTTCCAAACAATTTAGGCCTCAAAGCAAAATTTAGTATTAACTAACAATGCGTTTTCGTATTGTTTAATCAATTTGTTATGAGACAATTATTTATTACATTCTTTCTACTTACAACGTTTTTTTCAACTTTCTCCCAGCATTTTATCAGAGGAAAAGTGACTGACGATAAAGGACAAGAACTTGTTGGAGCTACTGTTTTTATCAAAAGTGAAACCCTTGGTAAAACTACCGACAAAGAGGGTCAGTTTGTTTTTGAAAATCTGAAACGAAATATTTATGTAGTTGAAATTTCATTTGTAGGTTACGAAACGCAAGTTCTCAATCTATTGGCAGATGGAGAAAATTCGATAAAACTTCAACGTAAAACTTATTTAATCAGTGAGATAACTGTTACATCGCTCCGTGCAAACGATTTATCCGCAGTGGCGTATAGCGATATGAAAAAGGAGGATATTCAAAATCGGAATTCAGGTCAAGATCTACCTTATTTATTGGCCTTAACACCTTCTTTTATAAGCACTTCCGACGCTGGAACAGGTATTGGTTATACAGGTTTTCGTATTCGTGGAACGGATGCTAACCGAACTAATATCACCGTAAATGGTGTTCCGCTGAATGATGCTGAGTCGCATGGAACTTTTTTTGTAAATATGCCCGATTTTGCTTCATCACTTTCTTCGGTTCAAGTACAGCGTGGTGTGGGTACTTCTACAAATGGAGCCGCTGCTTTTGGGGCAAGTATTAATATGCAAACTGAAAACTTGAATTGGAAACCTTATGCTGAAATGAGTACTACTTTGGGTTCTTTTGCTACTAATAAAAATAGTGTAAAAGCAGGAACAGGATTGATGAGCAATGGTTTTGCTTTTGATGCTCGTTTGTCTAATATTACTTCCGATGGCTATGTCGATAGGGCTTGGGTGGATATGAAATCCTACTATTTTTCGGCCAATTATGTGGGAGAAAAATCACAGTTAAAATTTTTGACTTTTGGGGGTAAAGAAAAAACTTATCAAGCTTGGTATGGTGTAGACAAGGAAACCATGGAAACTGACCGAACTTACAACGAGGCTGGAAAGTATAAAGACAATAATGGTCTGACGCAGTTTTATGATAATCAGACTGATAATTACAATCAAACTCACTATCAACTACATTGGTTACAGGAATTGAATGCAAATTTGAATTTGAATGTGGCAGCTCATTTAACGCGTGGACTTGGATTTTACGAAGAATACAAAACGGGTCGGAAGTTTTTAGAGTATGGATTGACGCCTGATACTATTGCTGGGAAAGCTCGGAAAAAAACTGATCTAGTTCGCCAAAAATGGTTGGATAATTATTTTTACGGACTAACCTATGCTTTTAATTATGAGTTAAATAAATTGAAAATATCTGTTGGTGGAGCTGTAAATAGATATGAAGGCAATCATTACGGCAAAGTTACTTGGGCGAGATATGCCAATAATCTGAATATCGCCAAGGATTGGTACAGCAATAAAGGCGTAAAAGATGATGCGAATATTTATTTTAAATTAAATACTGAATTAGTTGAGAATTTATTTGTTTCTGCTGATGTTCAGTATCGTTATCTTCAATATCGTATTGATGGTGATGATGATAAGTATGATTACGCTTCCAGTGCGATGCGAAACATAACGCAAACCCACGAGTTTCATTTTCTGAATCCAAAGTTAGGTTTTACCTATAAAATTAATCCAAAGAGTAGCGTTTACGCTTCCTACTCCATATCGAACCGCGAACCTAATAGGAATAATTATACCGAAAGGGCTGTCAATGAAAGACAGCCAACCCACGAAACGCTTTATGATGCCGAAGCTGGTTATCGTTTCCAGTCCACAACTTGGTCGATGGGAGCTAATTTGTACTATATGAATTATAGAAATCAATTAATTTTAACAGGTAGAATTAGTGAAATTGGTGAACCGCTTACGACTAATGTGGACAAAAGTTATCGGGCTGGAATTGAATTAACGGGTGCTGCAAAAATAACCAATTGGCTGAATTGGAATGCTAATATTACCTTGAGCGATAATAAAATTAATGATTTTACTGAAAGTGTAGGTTTGTATAATGCTGAATATGACTTGTTAGGTTATGTTACTGAGCATTTAGGGAAAACTGAAATCGCTTTTTCGCCTGCCATTGTCGCTAACAATGTATTTTCAGTTCGGCTAAAAGATTTTGAAGTGGGAGTACATTCCAATTTTGTAAGTCGTCAGTTTTTGGATAATTCGTATACAAAAATACGTTCCATTGATCCATATTTTATCAACAATTTAAGCCTAAAATACACAATAGGAATGAAGAGGATTAAATCTGTTGATTTTCAGGTATTTGTCAATAATATTTTCAATGAAAAATACGAAACTAATGGTTGGGTTGGTTCGGAATTTTATGAAGGCGACCCTTCACGTTACGATTATGTGGGCTATTTTCCACAAGCTGGCATCAACTTTTTATCTTCTGTAACAATCAAGTTTTAGTAGAAAAAAATGTAACTGGATTTTTACCGACCCCTTCGCTTTGAGCGAAAGGGTCGGTAATTTTAACAATAAAACTTATCCTGCCCAGCCTTCCCTGTCTAAATTCCGATAATTAATGGCTTCGGCTATGTGATTTGAAAGAATATCTTGTGAATCTTCAAGATCGGCAATAGTACGAGCCACTTTGATAATTCTATCATAAGCACGGGCAGATAAGTTGAGGCGTTGCATCGCATTTTTCAACAGTGCTGAACCGGCACTATCTATTTGAGCAAAAGTGCGCATTTGTTTCGACGACATTTGAGCATTACAATAGACACCATCAATCTCACGAAATCGCAATTCCTGAACTTGTCGGGCTTTGATAACTCGCTCCCGAACTTTCTCGCTACTTTCCGATTCTTTGAGTTCGGATAACTTCTCGAAAGGCACTGGAACTATCTCAATATGAATGTCAATTCTATCCAACAGCGGTCCTGAAATTCTGCTTAGATATTTTTGCACGACTCCGGGAGCACAAACACATTCGCGGTCAGGATGATTGTAATACCCACAGGGACAAGGATTCATGGATGCTACCAACATAAAACTGGCTGGATATTCGACTGTAAGTTTTGCCCTCGAAATACAGATTTTTCTATCTTCGAGTGGCTGACGCATTACTTCAAGCACAGTTCGTTTGAATTCGGGTAATTCATCCAAAAAAAGTACACCATTGTGGGCCAAGGATATTTCGCCCGGTTGTGGAAAAGTCCCACCACCAACCAGAGCTACATCAGAAATAGTATGATGGGGGCTGCGGAATGGGCGTTGGGAAATGAGCGATGTATTGCTGTCGATATTCCCAACTACAGAATGAATTTTAGTGGTTTCGAGTGCTTCATGTAAAGTAAGTGGAGGTAAAATTGTTGGTATTCGCTTGGCTAACATGGATTTACCAGCTCCTGGAGGGCCAACCATAATAATATTATGTCCACCAGCTGCAGCCACTTCGAGTGCACGTTTTACATTTTCCTGACCTTTCACATCGGCAAAGTCAATTTCTGATAAATTCATATGGGTGAAAAACTCATCGCGGGTATTGACAATAGTGGGTTCTAATGTTGAATTTCCATTGAAAAAATTAATTACTTCTGTGATATTCTCAACCCCATAAACGTCTAATTTATTCACAACGGCAGCTTCACGAGCATTTTGTTTGGGCAGAAAAAATCCTTTAAAACCTTCTTCTCGGGCTTTAATGGCAATAGGTAGTACGCCTCTAATTGGTTGTAAACTACCATCTAATGAGAGTTCGCCCATAATTACATATTGATCCAGCAAATCAGCTTTTATCTTTTCGTCACCAGCTAAAATGCCTATGGCCAAAGCCAAATCGTAAGCAGATCCTTCCTTGCGTATATCGGCTGGAGCCATATTCACCACTATTTGTTTTCTGGGAAGTTTGTAACCATTAAAGTCGAGTGCCGAAGCAATTCGCTCATGACTTTCTTTAACCGCATTATCGGGCAAACCTACATGTAGGAAACGAATTCCTTTGCTAACATTTACTTCGATGGTAACGATAGTTGCATTAATTCCTTGAACTGCTGCTCCAAATGTTTTTACTAACATATTTTTTAGTTAAGTGGATTAAATATAAATATGATCAAAAAAGTGAAATCAAAAATAAATTTTTGCTGTTAACATCAAACCTCTTGGGATATTCAATGACATAGCAAATCTATTGTCAGAACCGATTGGCTCAAAAGTATATTCAGTTAGTTCAGTACCAAAGTCGTAAATATTGTACAGCAGTGCCTGAATCTGATAATCGTATTTTGAAATTTTTCCTGTATAGGTTGTACTTATATCTACGTTAAAAAAAGCATCTTTCCGACTGCCAAATTCTCCAGTTAAGGGATTTATTCCCTTCGTTCGATGACTCCAAATAGCCATTTGAGTATTGCCATTTTTATCTGTTGCTAATTTGGTATCGAAATTTGTAAATGCCTGACCGTCTTTAAACTTGCCTGTAAAACTAAAATTCAGATGTTTATTCAGTTTGTACGACATCATCAGATGTGCTACGTAAGCTCTTTCCTGGTCAAGTCGTCCAACCAATTTGTGTAGTATATTCGGGTTGGCCGATGATTCTGAATATACCCCCAAATTATTGTGCAATGGACCATTGCCTAAGGTTGAAATTCCACCCATTAAATACGAAATCCACGAGAAGGAGAAAAGAAATTTTTCATTGCTATACTGATACTTTATTGTATTTGAAAAATAAAAAGGAGAATTCGTCAGGAAATTGTAGAATGTGTTCGAGTTCATATACGATTCGGGATAATAATCAAGCACATAATTGATGGGTGTACCACTATTTAATAAATAAATCGAAGCGGCTCCTTCATTCTGGTAATATCCATAATCAGATGCCGCTTTTTCAAAGCGAGTTGTCCAGTTATTATTATATTTTCGATACATAGTCAGCAAAGAAAATTCACTGTGTTTTCCAAAGCGAAAATACATTGGAAAATCAACTACAAAGTAATTTTGTTGTTTCAGATTTGCTGCGGTTGTGTGGTATTTTCCTCCTGATGAAGTGAAAAAATCAGACTTTTCTTTCTCCTGAAATTCTTTATCGTTATTCAGGTCATTCCAGTAATAAATATCAGCATTTAAATAATCGTTTGAAAGATATCGAGCATCTTCCAAGTTATAAGAAACACGGTTACGGCTAAAATTTAACTCCATCGAAAACCAACGTGCAGGATGAATATCAAAACCCATTTGTCCCTGCCAGTTTGGTCGAATCATTGATTTATCTTTCAATAACATTGCGTCCAGTGTTAAATCAATATTAGCACGGAAAGTAATATTTTTTGAAAGTTCTTTTTTAGTTTTAATCCCAAGTGTATTTTCAAGTAATCCGCCTGTAAAAGAGTTCGATTGCCATTGATATAGATACAACGATTGGTAGGTTGGTTGAGTGCTTGTTAAAGTGTTTTGTGCATAAATTGGGTTATGAAATGAATTTGTTGATGGCTTGAAATTAATGAGCGAATTGTAGCTATCGAATGTCAGTTGAGTCCTTTCAAATAGGCTTTTGGAAAAATTAAGTGCATGTGAAAATTCGGTAGTATTTCCATCAGGATACCAAGGTTCAAACGCTTCTCCATCCTGATCAATTAGGTTTCGGGATAAATTCAGATTATTATGTCGAACAATATTTGCAGCAACTGTCAATCCACTAGTATATCTTAATTTTTCTTTTATTTTAGAACCATAAACTGAGAAGTTATACGAACTGTTTTGTGCTGTTTCAGCTTTTGAATAATACAACTCATTATTCATATTTTCACGTTGCTGAAAATTACTTAGATAATTCAGTTTGTCGAATAAATTATTGCTTTGGATTGGAAGTTGGCCGGACAATTGCACTTTCGAAAATTTTTCAGGATAATAATCACTAATTCCAGCGTAGTCAAAGTCAACAAGCATTCTCGTCCCAAAATCAGCATACAGTTGCTGTAAATATTTATTACCATTACCAGGTACCGAGTAATTCAAGAATATATTTCCAGCGCCCTGCATATTGGCACGTTTTTCAATGGGTTGGTACATTCGTTGAGTCGCAGTAGAATGAAACAAACCAATCATTTTATCAGTAAATGGCGAAATGCCGCCAAGTTCACCTACATTGTATCTCAATGCCAGCGAGTTGGGTACTATTGAATCGGTTGTATAATAAAGTGTGGATTGATAATAATTCAAATTCAGGGAATGAGTGAACATGTCCGGTTGATAATTATTCGAACCAGCTGCAAAGCGACTATCGAGACGAAATCCATCCAGATAATACTTATTCCAACGAAAAGAATTTCCTGAAACTGAAAAAATCAATTGATCGGGCATGTTAAAATTTCCCGTTGTTTCAGATTCATAGGTAACAAAATCATTCATGTTGTCGAGATAATGAACCAAGTCGTTGTGTTGATAGCGCTCACGAAAATAGGAAGATTCTTTCTTCTCATTTCCATAATTTGGAAACGAATCTTTTATGATTTGGCTATTTACAGCCAGACAGTTGAATGAAAAAAGCAATATAATACTAGCAGTCAGTTTCATTGGCAAAAAAGGATATCGTGATTAAATTTTATATTAACAATCTTTGTCAAACTAAAATTAATTAGTTAAATAATAGTGGTAATTGGAAAAATATTTTGATTGAATAAATATTGCAGCCTTACAAATAGAAATGCTATTTGCAAAAGTAGCAGATATTTTTAATAATTTAAGAACTTATAGAACTGAAATCTCAAAATCAACAGTTTTATACAATAATATATAGATGAAAAGTTGATGATTGATCATTATTTGGAAGAAAATCAATAAAAAACAAAAATAATAGACTGAAAATTTGGCTCGTACCTATCAAATGTTGTTATTTTGCAGCCGTTTAATATCAATAATCACCTAAACTTGTAAGTATGTCTAAAAATCTTGTTATTGTTGAATCACCTGCAAAAGCCAAAACTATAGAAAAATTTCTTGGTCCTGATTATAAGGTATTGTCGAGTTTCGGACATATTCGAGATTTGGCCGATAAGGGTATTGGAATTGATTTTGAAAACAATTATCAGCCTCAATATATAGTTTCTTCGGATAAAAAGAAAATTGTTGCTGAATTAAAAAAAGAGACAAAAGCAGCTGAAACAGTTTGGCTTGCGTCCGATGAGGATAGGGAAGGAGAGGCCATAGCTTGGCACCTTTTTGAAGAGTTGAAGTTAAAAAACGAAAATACAAAACGAATTGTTTTTCACGAAATAACGAAAGAAGCGATTTTTCATGCGATAGAAACTCCACGTTCCATTGATATTAATTTGGTAGATGCTCAACAAGCCCGTCGAGTTCTTGATCGGATTGTAGGTTTTGAATTATCGCCAGTTTTATGGAGAAAAGTGCGTCCATCACTTTCGGCAGGTCGGGTGCAGTCGGTAGCTGTAAGGTTAGTTGTAGAGCGTGAAAGAGAAGTAAACCAGTTTAATCCTGAAAGTTCTTATAAAGTTTCGGCTATTTTTAACACAATAGACAGTCAGGGTAAGGCGGTAGAATTAAAATCAGAACTTCAAAACCGATTTTCTACTAAAGCCCAAGCGAAGGATTTTCTTGAACATTGTCGTAAGAGT